>JAFXUP010000032.1 GCA_017524905.1 Acholeplasmatales bacterium
ATCCCCAATCCCCAATTTATAAGAATAATTTATACTAAATTTGATATTATTAAATATTCGAAAAATTAGTTTTTTAGTTTTAATTGATAAATAAATATAAATATAATATTTATCTCAAATTTCCAACGATAATTCTTGGAGTAATATGCAGAGCTAATAATTCTTGGAATAGTAATTTACAAGCATAAGGAATATAGACCTGAGCAATATCAGAATCAGTAGCATTGCATAATCTACACATGAATTTTTGAGAGTTTAAATCAGATTGAGCGATTAATCCACAATTTTTGCATACATGAATTCTATATTTATCACTAACATCAACAAGTCTTTCCTTTAAGAATAAAGCAGCTCCATGAGATATCATACAATCCCTTTCCATTTCACCAAATCTCAATCCACCATTTCTTGCTCTTCCTTCAGTAGGTTGTCTCGTTAATATTTGTAAAGGTCCTCTAGCTCTAGAAAATATTTTATCTTCCACCATATGTTTTAATCTTTGATAATAAGTAGGTCCAAAGAATATCATCATATCAATTTTTCTTCCAGTGAATCCATTAAATACAGCTTCATTTCCATATTTTTGATATCCTAATTTATGTAAATCTTCAGAAATCGAATCTACAGTAACATCAGTAAAAGGTGTTGCATCACTTTCGAAACCTCTTAAAGCAGATACTTTAGATCCTAAACATTCTATTAAATGCCCTATGGTCATTCTTGATGGAATAGCATGAGGATTTACTATTATATCTGGAGTTATGCCTTCTAAAGTAAATGGTAAATCTTCTTGACTATAAGTCATACCTATTGTTCCTTTTTGACCATGTCTTGAGGCAAATTTGTCTCCTATTTGAGGTATACGAATACTTCTTGTTTTTACTTTTGCTAATTTAAATCCTTGGCGATCTGTTGTAAGCATAACTGATTCTATAACTCCATTTTCATTAGGACGCATTGCTTCAGAAATATCTTGCTTTCTTTTTGAAATATTACTAATATCATTATCAACATCAATTTCTAAATCATCTTCCATTTTAATTAAGCCAGTTTTACCTATAATTATATCATCACCACTTACACGTGTTCCAGGGGATATTAAACCTTCACAATCTAATTTAGAATAAACTCCATGTCTAATTCCCATAGTATCTTGTCTATCTGGTACTTCTATAGTCTCGAATTTTAATCTAGCTTCTCTTTTTTCTTCAGCAATATAAGTTCTGAAAAAGGCAGTTCGAAACATACCTCTATCAATAGAACTTTGATTCATTATTACACTATCTTCTTGATTATAACCAGTATAACACATAATAGCAACTATTGCATTAATTCCTGCTGGTAGATCTTTGAATTTAAGATATTCCATTGATTGAGTAACAACAAGAGGTCTTTGCGGATAAAATAAAAGATGGGCTAAAGTATCCATACGTAAATTAAAATTAGAACAATATACACCTATGGCTTGTTTACCCATTGCACTTTGATATACATTACGAGGTGATTGATTATGATCAGGAAATGGTATTATAGAAGCACTTACACCTAATATCATAGCAGGATGTATTTCACAATGAGTATACGTTGAACAATAATCTTTATGTGAAGTCAAATCACTTATTTTCATTGCAATCATAGAAACTTCTTCTTCTTCAACATCTAAATATTCTATAATACCATTATTGACTAATTCGTCAAAGTTTATTTTCTTATTTTCTAAATCTTGTATATTATTTTTTGTTATTTTTAATCTTAATTCATTTAGACCATTCATATTTTCATGATTTTCCACAATAAACAAGGGCCTTTGTGTTCTACCACTATCCGTATAAATTCTAATTTCCCTATTCTTAAAGCTATTAACTATCGAAATTTCTTTAGATAATATAGCTCTTCTTCTTTGGTTAATAAGTCCTTTCATAATTGTTTCAGGTTTATCCGTAATACCTATCCATGAACCATTAATAAATATTTTACTTTTTCCTCTAATACTATATGGTTGCACTTCACTTAATTTTTGGAATTCGGCATAATTATCTAATATTTCTTTTATTGTTTTAGATGGAGTACCAACTGAAACGAATGTCATTAGAGATAAATTTTTAACAAGACCACATGCTTGACCTTCCGGTGTTTCAGCTGGACATAACATACCCCAATGAGTATTATGTAATTGACGAGGTTTGGTGATTTTTCCAGTTTTTTGTAATGGGGTATTTAATCTACGAAGATGAGATAAAGATGACATAAATGTTAATCTTTGTAATACTTGAGCTACTCCTGTTTTTTGTACTTGACCGATTCTATTTTGACCCCAATTTCCTGTAGCTAAAGCATATTTCATACCTTGTGTTATCATTTTTTTATCTATATAATTCTCTAATTGTATACGCCCTGTCTTTACTCTCTTTAAAACATCTTTCATCACAATTTCAGTTTTTTTAGTGAATCTACGGAATAATTGTCTAAATATCCCAGTTAATAATACTCCTGACATATCTAATCTTTTTTTACCATAATGATCTCTATCATCACCATAAGAACGACCTAAAGCACAATTACCTAATCTAAATATCATATATCCTATAAAATATGCTTTTTTTATTTCATTTCCTTTCTCGATAGAAACATGTGGTAACATATCTTTTCTAAGAATTTCTTCCGCTCTTTTAATTCTATCTTTTCTTGATTTTTCTTCACCTCTTGTTGCTTTATTTCCTATAAATTCTAAACATTCTTCTTTTTCTCTATAATCAATTGAATATTCTAAAGAAGGTCTTAATAATTCTCTAAATGAATTATCATTTTCATCAAAGGTAATATAATCCATTATATCTTTATCAGAAATAATACCTAAAGCTCTAAATAATATCACAATAGGAACATCTATTTTGATATAAGGTATTCTAGCAGTAATTAATCCTCCTAAATCATTTTTAGCCAAAACATTTTTTTTACTAATTTTAACTGAGAATTGTGATGGCGGGCGATTTAATCCATCTACATTAGATCTTATTTCGGCTTGCCAAGAATATCCACTTTGTTCGTTCTTATCAAAAACATAAACGAAATTTGTCGCCATTCTTTCCTGGGCTACAATGACTTTCTCACCTCCTCCAATAATAAAATAACCACCTTGATCAAATTCACATTCTTTTACATCTATTCTTTCAGAGTCATTTCTATCTTTTAATGAGCAATATTTAGATCTAACCATTATAGGTATTTTACCAATGCTTAGTTTATTTATTTCATGCTCTTTTACAATATCATAATTTCCATCATCTTTATTAAATGATTTTTCAATGAATTTTATATCAACACTTAATTCACTAAGATAATCTAAATTTCTCACACGGGCTTCATTCGGGAATATTATATGTTCTGTTGATGAATTACTTTCTAAGAATTGAGGATGGGCTGCAATATGAGCTTGGCCGAAATTTAATTCATAGCTTGTATGATTTGATGTATTTTTATAGAAATAGCTCTTATCTGGCTCGATTGGAATAGATTTATTTTCGTCAATTATTTCCTGAATATTTTTGTCTATGAATTGATTAAAGGAACCAATTTGCTGAGATACTAAACCATGTTGATTGAAATAAGCACTTATTACTTTCCAACTATCTTTATCTGTTATTTCATCTACTTCATCAGAATATTCTTCGTTCATTAAATCATCATTTCGCTTTATTTGGACTGAATTTAAATTACCTCGACCGGAAAACATACTGATGTTATTTATCAATTCGAAAAAGAAGATTTGATCATTAAAGCATATTTACCACTTTTATTTAAAAAAAGATTTAAAACTGATTTGGATACTAAATATAATTTA
>JAFXUP010000033.1 GCA_017524905.1 Acholeplasmatales bacterium
ATAACCCCATAATGTCTCTTGATAATCAAAAAATGCTCCTACAACGGTTCCTGTGGCATCATCTACGGCTAAATGTAATGTTGAATAAATATTATTGAACCAACAAATACCTGATGCGTCCATTTGAATTACCTCACCAAAGTATTTAGCTCTAGGCTTTCTAGGGTGAGATGATTCAGAATCTAGAATATGATCATCAATAATTAAATTTTTATCAACTTCATTAAGTTTCTTTTTACTCTCTAATTCTTTCTTTTTTGCTTTTCTAGTACTTTTATTACATAGTGGTGAAATATATCCAGCAGAAGTTAAAATATGTCTTAAAGGAGTATAAGTGATTCTTATTTCTTCCTCATCATTTAATTTTTCTTTAAAATGATACCAATTAAAATCATAATATTTTTCTTTGTAGAGCTTGATAATTAATGATCTTGTATTATCATCAATAGTAGCCTTAGGCTTACGACCTGAATTTTTATGTATGAATCCAGCTTTACCCTCGGTTTTATATTTAATAATTAGCTTATTGATATATCTAGTTGTAACACCTAATCTAATTGCTGCTCGATTCTTATTACCATTAGTATCTACCAATTTTTTAATTACTTCATAAATTGATTTTTCTTTCATGTTTAAATCCACACGCTTCATCGTTACCACCTCAAGATGATTATAAAATGAGAAGCGCGAATTCCCTAGGGAATTGTATTCCTTTCTTTTTTTCTTTTGTTTATATGGGGACACATTCCCCATACCCTTTGGGAACTAATCAAAAGTTAATCAATAAGATTTTATTAAAAGTTAATCATAAAAGTGTAGTCTGTCAAGAAAAAATGCTTGACACCTATTGTTATTGTGATATAATACATAATGTATTTTAGTAAAAAGGAGTGTAGAACATAATGGTAAAAATTAGATTACAAAGATTTGGTGCACATAAGGCTCCAAAATATCGTATTGTTGCTGCTGATTCAAGAAGCCCTAGAGATGGTAAGTTCTTAGAAGTTGTTGGTACTTATAATACTTTAACAAATCCTGCAACAGTTACACTAGATGTTGAAAAGATTCAAAAGTGGATTGCTAATGGTGCTCAACCTACAGTTACTGTAAAAAATATTTTAATTGCTAACAAAGTAATTACAAAGTAAGAAGGTGGCCGGCATGATAAATTTTGAAGAGTTAATTAAATCTTTAATTCTTCCTTTAGTGGCTTATCCTAATGAAGTTATTGTTACTTGCAGCTCTGAAGAAGATGGTAACCTAGATTTTCAAGTTAAGGTTAATTCTAATGATTTAGGCCGTGTTATTGGTAAAAATGGTATGATTGCTAAGGCAATTCGTACAGTTCTTTACGCTGCTGCTTCAAAAGAAGGAAAGAAAATTCACCTTGATATTGATGCTAAGTAATTTTTAAAAAGCTATTGTTTCAATAGCTTTTTTCTTTTATTGTTTATAAATTCTTTTAATTATTGTATAATTAAAATATAAATATTTAGGAGATGCCATATGAATTATTATAAGTGTGGTCATATTATGACAACCCATGGTTTAAAGGGTGATTTAAAAATTAAAAATTTATCTGATTTTGATAGATTTAAAAAAGGTAATAAATTATATATTCTTCATAATGATGAATATGTAGAGGTTACTGTATATAAATCAGTTTCTTTTAAAGGAGATACATTATTAGTTTCTTTTAAGGATTTATTAGATATTAATTTGGTTGAAAAATATCATAGTGATGATATTTATGTATCTGATTTAGAAAGAGAAGATGACAATTTAGATGGAGAATATTATTATTCTGATTTAGTTGGTAAAAAGGTAGTTAATCAAAATAAAGAATTAAGAGGTACTGTTCTAGAAATAAAGGAATTACCTCAATATGATTATTTAGTTGTTGATTATAATGGTAAAAATGTATTAGTACCATTTATTGATGAATTTATCATTGAAGTAAATGATGATGAGATTGTTGTAGATGAAATTGAGGGATTATTTTGAAAATAAAAATTTTAACATTATTTCCTAATATGTTCGAAGGCTTTTTAAATGAATCAATTATCAAAAGAGCAATTGATAAGGGAGTTGTTACAATTGAAGCTATTGATATGAGATCATATTCACAAAATAAGCATCATCATGTTGATGATACTCCTTGTGGAGGGGGAGCAGGCATGGTTTTAGCCTGTGATGTGGTTGATAGAGCAATTAAGGCAAATAGCACAGATAAATCATATAAAATATTAATGACTCCTCAGGGAAGATGCTACAATCAAGGTATTGCCCTAGATTTAGCTAAAAAGGAAGAAATAGTATTAATATGTGGCCATTATGAAGGCTTTGATGAAAGAATAAGAAGTTTTGTTGATGATGAAATATCTATTGGTGATTATGTATTAACAGGAGGAGAAATTCCTTCTATGATTATCACTGATTCTATAACAAGATTATTAGATAATGCTATAAAAGAAGAATCATATGAGGGAGATTCTTTTATGGATGGGTTATTAGAATATCCTCAATATACTCGTCCTATAGAATATAATGGAATGAAGGTTCCTGATGTATTACTTTCTGGTAATCATGCATTAATAAAAAAATTTAGAAGAAAAGAATCTTTAAGAAGAACTATGAAACGTAGACCTGATTTGATTGAAAAGGCAAATCTATCTAAGGATGATTTAAAATTAATGAAAGAAATCGAGGAGGAAGAATAATGAGAACTTCTGGAATATTACTTCATATTTCTTCTTTACCATCTAAATATGGTATTGGTACAATGGGACATGAGGCTTATAAATTTGTTGATTATTTAGCTAAGGCTAATCAGCATATTTGGCAAATTTTACCACTAGGTCCTACAACATATGGTGATTCACCATATTCATCAACTTCAAGCTTTGCTTTTAATCCGTATTTTATTGATTTAGAATTATTAGTTGAGGATGGATTATTAAAAGAAGAGGACCTACCTAATAATTTTGAATCTAGAGAAGTTGATTATGGATTCTTATTTAATACAAGATATAAAATATTACATAAAGCATTTTTAAATAAGGATTTATTTAAGGATGAATTTGAAGAATTCATTAAAAAAGAAGATTATTGGCTTGATGATTTTGCTTTATTTACATTACTAAAAAAAGAACATGAAAATAGAGCATGGAATGAATGGTATGATGATTTTAGATATAAAAAGGATCAAGCAATTAATTGGGCTAAAAATGAATTTAAGGATAAAATTTTAGAAGAAAAATTTATTCAATTTTTATTTGTTAAGCAATGGATGAAGCTTAAAGCTTATGCTAATAAAAAAGGAATTGAAATAATGGGTGATATGCCTATTTATTGTTCTTATGATTCAGCAGATGTATGGGCTAATCCATCTAACTTCTTATTAGGCGATTACCTATTACCTAAATGTGTTGCAGGATGTCCACCTGATGCTTTCTCATCAACTGGTCAGCTTTGGGGAAATCCTATTTATGATTATAAGAAAATGAAAGAAAATCATTATTCTTGGTGGGTCTCTAGAGTTAAGCATCAGCTTCAAATGTTTGATATTTTAAGAATTGACCATTTTAGAGGCTTTGCTGGATATTATACAATTCCTTATGGAAGAACAGATGCGACTATCGGTAAATGGGAAGAAGGACCAGGCTATGAATTATTTAAAGAAATTGAAAAGGCTTGTCCAAATTCTAAAATAGTTGCTGAAAATTTAGGCTTCTTAACAAAGGATGTTTTTGATTTATTAAAAAAGTGTGGATACCCAGGAATGAATATATTCCAATTTGAGCTTGGTGATGGAATAAAAAATGTTCCACTTAAAAAACCTTATAAGCCTAATACAATTTTTTATTCAGGAACACATGATAATCAAACAATTATGTCATTTTATACTGAATTAAATGAAAATAATAAGGCTTTAGTTGATAAGCTTTGTAATATCGGCATAATGGATAGATCTAATTTGAAAATAATTGAATTTTGTTTTAATACAAATTGTAATTATGTAATAATTCCATTCCAGGATTATTTAGGATTAACTGATAGATATGGAAGAATGAATACTCCATCTACAGTTGGTTTGAACTGGAGATTTAGATGCTTTAAATCTGATTTTTCAAAGGAATTAAATCAATATATAAAGGATATTACTATTAAATATAATAGATAAGGAGGGATAAAATGGCATATAATTATTTAATAACATCAGATGATTCTTTAGCTGCAAAGGATAAAATTGAAGAAATTAAAAAGGCAATTGATCCATCATATGAAGAATTAAATTATGATTTAGAAGATGATAGCTTAGGTGATGTTGTTGATGAATTAACTACCATTTCCCTTTTTGATAATCCTAAATTCGTTGTTGTAAAAAATGCTCATAAAATTATTAGCATTAAGGGCGAATCTATTAAAAATCTATATAAGGCAATGAATAATTTAGATAGCCAAAATGTTTTAATATTATTATTTTTAGAAAATGTAGATTTTAAATCTGATACATTTGAAACATTAAGACGCTATGCTAATTTAATTGATGTTAGAGTTAAAAATATTCCAATAGATCAATATATAAAAAATTATTTAAATTCTAATGATTATATAATAGAAGATGATGCCTTAAATTTATTAATTACTTATGTTGATGACCTATATTCTTTAAAATCATCCTTAGATATGCTTATCTGTTATAAAAAGGATGATAAGAAAATAGAATTAAAGGATATTAAAAAAATGATTAATCCTCCTATGGATGATAATATTTATTCTATTATTGATGCAGTAATTAATAAAGATAAAAAGAGATGCTTTGAATGCTTAAGAGATTTAAAGCTTCATAGTGTGAAAGCAAGCTATATTATTTCTTTATTAATTAATAAATTCCAAGAAATGTATAATGTAGCTATTTTAATAAAAGCTAACACAAGTCAAAATGATATAGCAAATATATTTAATGTTAAACCAGGAAGAGCTTTTTATATGATGAAGGCTGCAAAGAGCAGTAGTATTCAGCAAATAAAGAAGAACCTTTTATTATTAACTGAGCTTGATTTAGATATTAAATCTGGTAAAAAGGATGAAAACCTTGGTTTAGAATTATATTTATTAAATTAAAAAAGATTTCATCGGAAATCTTTTTTGCTATATAAAAATAAAAAAACGCTAAATAGCGTTTTATTATTTATTAGATTAAGTTAAAACTATAAAGAGTTTACTAAATAAGCTAATTCAGACTTGTTTCTAGCAACATAGTTCTTCTTTACGATTCCCTTAGCTAAAGCCTTGTCTAACTTCTTATAAGCTAAATTTAAAGCAGCTTGTGCCTTTTCCTTATCCTTAGCTTCTACAGCAACCATTACAGCCTTTACAGATGTCTTTAATGATGATTTGAAAGCAACATTAGCTTGTCTTGCCTTTTCATTTGTTTTTACACGTTTAATTTGTTGTTTAATATTTGCCATAGTTCTCACCTCACTATCACATGCATTTGTAATTATATCATTATAAATATAGTAAATCAAGAAAAAAATTAAAAATAATTTACTGAAGATTTTTAACTAAATAATTCATTAATTTGAATAAAAATGATATAATTAATTGAATGAGGTGTTTTCATATGAATGAAAGATTTAATGATAAGCTTTTAGCTATAGTTAATCAGCTTCTTGATTTGGGAAAAAGAAACAGATTATTAAACTATAGAGACACCGGCTTAAAGACGCTTAAAATATTAAATACTAATGTTGATGAGATTTTTAGAGGTATAAAAGATCATAAGGAATATACCTTTTTTAAGACTGATTCTTATGTAAATCAAATTCAAAATGAATTTAAGGTAGACCCTGAAGACCCATCATCTTTAAGAGAATTAGATAGAAGAGTTTATGAAGCAACAAATGAAGCTTTAGATAAAAATCAATTATTAGCTTATAAAAGAAGCTATCCTTTAGATAAGGTATTAAAGGGCTTAATGAAGGAATTTAAAACATCTATTACTGAAAAGGGTATAAATTCTCTTTATTTAAGCTTTGGATTTGTTCATTATGTTGAAGAAGAAACTGAATTTATTGCCCCATTATTATTGATTCCTGCAGATTTAGATAATGAAACAGGAGATTATATATTAACTCAATATGAAGATGATGTATTATTGAACCCAACATTAAAATATTATTTTAAAACATTATTTAATGTTGAAATGCCTGATTATCATAATGATGCATTACAAACATATATTTCTAAATGTGAAGATGTATTACCACCTGAAATTTTTATTGAAAAAAGTTGTGCTTTAGGTATTTATTCATTCTATAAAATGAATATGTATAATGATTTAAAGCAAAATCAGGATATCGTAATTCAAAATGCTAATATTAGAGCATTATTAGGTGATTCAAATGCTTTAACTGAAGAAAACTTAAAGGAAGCAGAAATATTTCCTGTTGTAAACTGTGACTCAAGTCAGCTTCACGCAATTGAGCTTGCGGCAATGGGTAAATCATTCTGTTTACAAGGACCTCCAGGCTCTGGTAAGAGTCAAACTATTACTAATATGATTTCATCTATGCTTGGTAATGGTAAAAAGATTTTATTCGTATCAGAAAAGATTGCTGCCTTAAATGTTGTTTATGAAAATTTAAGAAGAGCTAAATTAAATGATTTTGCTATTGAATTACACTCTAATAAAGCAAATAAAAAAGAATTTATCGCTAATTTATATAGAACAGCTACCCTACCTCGTTATGATGTTGATTTTAAAACGAGATTTTTAGGTGCAAGATATGAATCTATTAAGGTATCCTTAAAACAATATGAACAGGAATTACATCAATTTATTCCTGCTTTAGATGTTACTTTAGCTGACCTATATTCTATGTATTTAAATACTGATGCTGAGCCATTGGATTTTGATGTTGTTGTTGAAAATAAAAATTTATATGATTTAGAATCTGCATTTAATGCTTTAATGAATTATGTAAGCTTTACTAAAACAACTAATAGAGATTATCGTAAGAGTGCCTTTTATGGTTTAAATAAAATTGATAGCCAATATATGACTTTTAATTTTAATAATGACTTAGATGCATCTATTCATTTACTTGATCAAATGAATGAATTTAAAGAAAAGCTATATTCTATAACTCGTTCTTTACCTTTTAATTCAATTACTGATGCTACAAAGGTAATTTTACTTATTTCTAAATTAATTAAGCTTAAAACATATAATCAAAATTATTTAAATTCTAAGGCAAGAGAAAGAGTTATTAATGCTTTAGATAGCTATCTTGCAACAACTAAAACAATTGATGCTAAATATTTTGATATATATGATAAAAAAATCATTAATGAGGATTTAGAATCTTTATTATTTAATTATAAGAAAAATAATACAGGATTATTTAAAAATAAAGAATTTAAAGAAATTAATGAAAAGATATTATCTTATAGATTAGATAAGGCTAAGGTTAAGCCTGATGATATTATTCATGATTTAGAGGCTTTAATTAAAATAAAGAAAAATATTTTAATTTCTGCAAATTTTGCATCAACTATTACTAAATTTTATGGTACTATGAATGGCTTAGATATTAAGCAAGCCTTAATGGATTTAAGAAGCATAAATACTTCATCTGATTATAATTTGACAGAAGAAGATTTTAAAAGAATCGTAAATGCATTTAATCCATTCCCAGTTGATATGGATAGATTTAAGCTTGAGTGTGCTAATTTAGCAAGCTTATCTAAAATATTCTATATTAAAAAATATAATATTTTTGAAGCACCTTTAGCTGAAATTACAGAACATATTCATAAAATAAGTGAAGAAAGAAATGATTCTGAAATTTATCAGCATATTAATAAAACTGTATCGGATTTAAATAAATATGATGCTTTAGAATTTTTACATGAATATTTAGATTCAGGTCTTCCTTTATCTGATTTACCATTTGTTTATAAAAAGAGCTTCTTAGCTAAAATAATTAAAGAAATTACAAATGAATCTAAGGTATTAAAGGATTTCACATCATTAACTGAAGATGAAATGGTTGATGATTTTAGAGAATTAGATGAAAAGCTATTAAATATTAATAGAGACTATATTATTTCTTTAAACAGCCAAAAGCGTCCTGATGAGACAGTTATTGAGGGTTCTCAATTTAAAATATTATCAAGAGAATTTGAAAAGAAGACAAGACAGCTTCCTATTAGAACCTTACTTGAACAAATATTTGAGCTTGTTTTAGATATTAAACCAGTATTTTTAATGAGTCCACTTTCAGTTTCAACATATTTAGCATCTAAATTAAATATGTTTGATGTTGTTATTTTTGATGAAGCATCACAAATATTTGCATCAGATGCCTTAGGTGCTATTTATAGAGCAAAGCAATGTATTGTTATTGGTGATACAAAGCAAATGCCACCTACATCATTCTTCCAGGCTGATTTTGGTATGGAAGATGAGGAACTAGATTTAGAATCTATTCTAGATAAAGCTTCATATACATTTGATATGACAGCCTTAAAATGGCATTATCGTTCTAGATCAGAAGAATTAATTACATTTTCAAATCAATCTTTTTATGATAATAATTTAATTACTATTCCTCAATCTCGAAAGCATGAAACAGGATTTGGTATCGATTTTTGTTATATAGAAGATGGTGTTTATGATGCTCAAGAAAGAACTAACCCAATTGAAGCTAAACGGATTTGTGATATGGTTTTTGACCATTTCAAAAATTCAACTAAATCATTAGGAGTTGTAGCATTTTCAAATACTCAAGCTGAATTAATTCAATCTTTAGTTGAAAAGCAAAGAATGAAAAATCCTGAATTTGAAAAATGGTTTGATGAGGAATCAGATGAACCATTCTTTGTTAAAAACCTAGAAACTGTTCAAGGTGATGAAAGAGATAGAATAATATTTTCTATTTGTTATGGATATAATAAGGAAGGTAAATTCTATCAAAGATTTGGACCACTTAATAATGTAGGTGGTGAAAGAAGATTAAATGTTGCTGTAACAAGAGCTAAATATAATATTACAGTTGTTTCATCTATTCAAGCATCAGATATTTCAACTGATAATACTAATTCACTTGGTGTTGCATTATTAAAACAATACTTAGAATTTGCAAATAATGTAAATACTGCAAAGAATTTCAACGAAAGTGAAAATGGTATTGTTAATTCAATTAAGGCATATTTAGAATCATTAGGCTATTCATGCTTAACTAATTATGGTTCTTCATCATTTAAGGTTGATATTGCTGTTAAAAAGGGTGATGATTTTGTTATGGCTATAATGCTTGATAGCCAAAATGAATTTAAATCTAATCTAACAGATAAATATCGTTTAGAAAAACTTTTACTAGAGCGCTTAGGCTGGAGATATTTTAAGCTTTATTCAACTGCTTGGGTAAATGAACAAGAAGAAGAAAAGAAGCGTCTAAAGGAAGCGCTAGAAAATGAAGAAACATTAGAGGATAAGCGTCAGGTATTAGATGAAGATATATCTTATCTAAAGGTTGATACATCTGATGATGGCTTAGAAGCTTCATTTGATGAATATAATCCATTAAATAATGAATTAGGTCAAGAATATTTAAGAATGTATAATTTAGAATATTTAATTAAAGAAGTTATTAAAAGAGAAGCACCTATTCATGAGGAATTATTATTTAAACGTATTGCCTTTATAACTGATAAGCCTAAGGTTAATAATCAATTTAGAGAAGAAATATTAGATAATATGCCAAAGGATGTTTATAAATCTGGTGATTTTTATATGATGGATACTAATATGAAGATTCATTTAAGAATTCACTTTGATAGAGAGCCTCAATATATTCATCCTGATGAATTAATTGATGGTGTTTATAAGACCGTTAAAAAGAATAAAGGTATTTCTGTTGATGGCTGCTATAGAACAATTGCTTTACTTTTAAATTTTGATAAAATTACTCCAAATTTAAGAAAAGCTTTAGAAGCAGCAACCCTAGAATTAAAACAAAGAGATTTAATATTCCAAAAGAAAGAGTCATTATTTGCCAAAAAATAATGGCTTTTCTTTTTTTAAAAAAACAATTATAATTAAAAAAAGGAGGCAAAAAAATATGAAAATATTACTTGCTGAGGATGATAAGGAAATATCTAATGCGGTTTCCAAAGCTATAAAGATGTCAGGCTTTGATTGTGATCAGGCATTTGATGGCCAGGAAGCATTAGATGCTTTAGAATACGTTAAATATGATGTAGTTGTTATGGATGTTATGATGCCTAAAATGGATGGTATAACAGCTGTAAAGCTTATAAGAAAAAGAAATAATCATGTCCCTATTATCATGCTTACAGCTTTATCAGAGCTTGATGATAAGGTTAATGGATTAGATGCTGGTGCGGATGATTATTTAACTAAGCCTTTTATGATTAAAGAGCTTTTAGCTAGAATTAGAGCTTTAACAAGAAAAAGCGAAAACATTGTTGAAAATTCTAATATTGGTAATGTTACACTTGATGGTCAATCTTTTGAAATCAAAACTGATTCAAAAAGTGTGAGATTAACTAATAAAGAATATAAGCTAATGGAATTATTAATCAGAAATAAAAACCAAATTTTATCTACTGAAAAAATAATGGATGAGGTTTGGGATATTGAAAGTGATGCGGAAATAAATGTAGTCTGGGTATTTATTTCATCTTTAAGAAAAAAATTAGAATCAATCGATTCTAATTACATTATTAAAGCTGTCAGAGGATTGGGGTATCGCTTGGAGGAGAAAAAGTGATAAAAAAATTAAGAATCAAGCTAATATTATTAACTATGCTTTCAGTTACTTTAGTTTTAGCAATAATTATGACAAGCATTAATTTATCTAACTATTTTACAACAACAAATGAAATTGATTTTGTTATTGATAGGCTAATTGAAAATGGTGGTAATTTTGATAGATTTAAGCCACATGATATGGATGGTGATTTCATCCCTTTTCCAGATCAAAATGGAATGGGAAGAGAAACAGCATTTGAAACAAGATTTTTTACTGTTGTTATAGAAAATGGCGAAAATCAAGTAGACTTAAGAAATATTTCAATTGAAGAAAGTACGGCTTTAGAATTAGCATATTCAGTTATTAATAGCGAAAGAGGCTATAAAAATAATTATAGATATAGAGTTCAAAATGAAAATAATCAAATTAAGATTTATTTTGTTGATGCTGAAACAAGATTAAATCAAGTAAAAACATTCCTACTTTTAAGTATTTTAATTTCTATTGGTTCTATATTAATTGTATTTGTAATAATATTTTTATTATCTAAAAGAATTGTTAAGCCTATTAGTGATGCATATGAAAGACAAAAAAGATTTATTACAAATGCCGCTCATGAGCTTAAAACACCTTTAACTATAATTTCTGCTAATAATGAAATGATTGAATTAAGCCAAGGTGAAAATGATTTAACAGTAGGCATTAATAAGCAAATTGTTAGAATGAATAATATGGTTAAAAATTTATCAACATTATCTAAGATTGATGAAAAATCTAATTTAAATAAAGCAAGCTTCAATATTGCTCGGGCAATAGATGATATGCTTGAAACTTTTAAAGAATCATTTATTAAAAGAGAAATAAAAATAAATAAGGATTTAGATGAAGAATTACCTTATTCAGGTGATGAAGGATTAATTAGACAATTATTTTCTATTATTTTAGATAATGTTATTAAATATTCTAAATCATATTTAGAAATTAAAGCTAAAGCAATTAATAATAAAGTTGTAATTAGTTTTAAAAATGATGGAATTAAAATTAAAGAAGGTAATTTAGATAAATGCTTTGAAAGATTTTATCGTTTTGATGAAACTAGGGCATCTGAAATTGAAGGCTCTGGAATAGGGCTATCTATTGCTAAAGAAATTGTAGAGCTTCATAAGGGTGAAATCCACGCAATTGGATATCCAAATAATGTTTTTGAAATAAAAATAATACTTTAAAAGACCAAAAAATTGGTCTTTTTATTTTTTTAAGTAAGTTTTAGTTTCAATTTAAGTAAAATTTAGGTTTCAAATTTATAATGATGCTACAAAATGAAAAGGAGTTTGATTATAATGATTAATTATATTTTCAAAAGATATGAGGTTAAATTTTTATTATCACCTGAAAAATTTGAAGAA
>JAFXUP010000034.1 GCA_017524905.1 Acholeplasmatales bacterium
CAATCTTAGAATCTTCAGTTGTAACTTCTACCTTATAAGAATTCTTCATTCTATCTAAAATGAAAGTTAAATGACCTAATCCTAATGTACCAATTAATAATTGGTTAGTTTCGATATTTCTCTTTACCTCAACTGATCTATCTTCAAGCATAATCTTAGCTAAAACAGTACCTAGCTTATCATCATCATTTTTAGATTTAGTTACTAAGCCCTTATAATAAACAGCTGTAGGGAATTCAATTTCAGGGAATTTAACCTTATTCTTTAAAGAACATAAAGTCATTGAAGTTAATAAACCATCAATCTTATTAACACAACCAATATCACCTGCAGTTAATTGTTGGACTGGCATTTGTTTAGAACCGCATAATGTAAATAATTGGTTAATAGTTATATTTTTATTTAATTGAGGGCAGAATACCTCATCACCAACATTTAAAACACCTGAATTTACTTTAAAAATATTAGTTGTTCCACTAAATGAATCAATAGTTGTTTTAAATATTAAAGCGCTAAATGGTTCTTCATTTAAAGTCTTAATTTCAATTGGATCACCATTTTCATTTTCTGCCTCAATTGGATTTAAATCACTTGGATTAGGTAGGTAATCAATAAACATTTGAAGAGCTGTATGAATACCGATGTTTTTAGTTGCTGAACCAACTAAAACAGGAATTAATTCACCATTTAATACACCTACTCTTAAGCCATTTTGAATTTCTTCATGAGTTAAAGCCTCACCACCAAAGAATTTATCTAAAAGCTCCTCTGATGTTTGAGCTACTGCTTCAACCATTGTATTATGAAGCTCGAAAACCTTAGCCTTCTTATCATCATAAATTTCAGCATCCTCACAAGTAGTACCATTATATTTTCTAGCCTTTAATGTAACGATGTTAACAAATCCATCAAATTGGTCATTATGACCCATAGGATAGCTAAATGGAATAGCATTTTTTCCAAGCTTAGTTCTAATATCTTCTAATACCTTATCAAAATGAACATCATCCTTATCCATCTTATTTACATAAATGATAGTAGGAATATTTCTCTTTCTAAGCATATTCCAATGCTTAACTGTCTCTACTTCAACACCTGATGCTGCATCTATAACTAAAATTGCACCCTTAACAACATTAATAGCTGAAATAGCTTCACCAATAAAGTCATCATTACCAGGGATATCAATTAAATTAATCTTATAGCCCTCATATAGAACTGGTACTATAGATAATCTTACAGAAGATAATCTTTGTTTTTCTTCTGGTAGATAATCAGAGATTGTGCTTCCTTTCTCAATAGTTCCTTTAGGTTTACTAAAGGCTGTTGCGTAAATTGATTCAACCAAAGTAGTTTTACCACTACTTTGGTGACCCAAGATAGCAACATTTCTAATCTTACTTGCGTCCATAATAAATCATCCTTTCTTTTTATTAAATTTTCTTACGAAAACGTTTTTTTGATAATTTAATTATATCATAAAGAAAAGTTTCATTAAAGGATTATTTCACCATTTTCTATTTTTTTCAATATAAGCTCATCATTAAACGAAAAAAATAAATCATCAGATACAATAATATGGTCAAATAATATTATATTTATATTCTTTAAAGTATTATATAAATTTATAGTTGCTAATATATCCGATTTTGAAGGACGAGGATTACCTGAAGGATGATTATGAGATATAAATATACCTAAGGCATTATAATTAATAGCTTCTTTAATAATTAATTTTAAAGGTAGATTTGAAATAGCTACCTCAAAGCTATCAAAAATAGTTTTTTTAATTATTTTAAGGCTTGAATCAACATAAACAATAATTACCCTTTCAACACCTAAAAATAAATAATCATCCTTAATATAATTAAAACAATCTAAGCTTGATTTTAAATATATATAATTATTATTTTTAACCATGCTTCTTTTAGCTATTTCAAAGGATGCAATTAATTTAGATGCCTTCCGCATTTTTATTCCTTTAATTTTAGCTAAATCATTATAGCTAACATTAAGTAATTTATCTATTCCAATATCTTCAATAATTTTATCAGCAAGCTCTAATACATTATATTCTTTAGTACCAGTATCAAGTAATATTGCTAAAAGCTCACTATCTGTTAATGAGCTTGGACCATTATAAATTAATTTTTCTCTTGGTCTATCTATTTTTTTTAAATTCTTAACATTCATATATAAAACACCTCTATATAAATAATAGAGATAAATTGCTAATTTTTAAAAAAAATAATAAAAAAATTAAAAATAATTTAAGCGTTGCACTTTTGTTGCACTGGCCGTGATATGATATGAGTAGAAAGAGGAGGTTGATAATTATGACTGAGTTAGAAAAGAAAGAATTATACACTTGTACAAACCAAGATTTCTTAAAAAATTTAAAAGCCAAAAATTATGATAACCCAACATTTGCATTTGCAGATGCAATGAAATATATAGGAAAATATAATTTAGATCACGAATATACAAATTGTGATATTAATGAATTAATATATTTAACTAAAAATGAAATTGCAAAAATGATTGTTAAAGAACAAAAAAATACTAATTCTAATGTTTTAGATAATGATGATAGAAAATATTTTAAAATGTTTTTCAAAGATCCTACAGGCACAATAGCTCGTTATTTAGAGGATAACATTAAAAATATTAAGGATATGGATTTTGAAACGAATTATAAAATGAAATTTAAGGATAATGTCCAAAGAATATCAAGCTATTTAAAAACTACCGCAGCCCAATTAGCTTTTAATGCCTTTGAAGAGCGTGATGCGAAGGTTTGTAATTTTAAATCAACACTTGAGACAAAATTAAAGGAATCAAATAAACCAATTGAAGCTGAATTTGAAAAACAAAAGCCAAGATTTTTTGAAAGAATGTTTAATACTACTTCTTTAGAATATAATAATTTTAAAAATGCATTTAATAATTATTTAGATAAAAATAAACAAGGCTATGGAAATGAAGCTCCTTTAAAATCATCAGCATTTCTTTATTTAAAGCATAAATTTCCAAATTTAGCTGATGAAGAATTACCAACATTAAAACAAATTGAAAACCTATCTGGTGTAGGACGTGATAGAGCGTTATTCTGCGTAAATGTAATTAATTCATTTAAAGAAAAAGATGAATTACAAAATGAAGCTGAATCATTAGTTAATGATGTTAAAAATTCTAATTTCACTCTTCCTTGGGAAAAAGAAACTAATAAATTCCAAGAAAATTTAAAAAATGATGTTGAAGATAACGAAATCTATAACAACAATGATTTAGAAAATACTCCTGAGGTTGAAGTTATTATTAAATAATTAAAAAAAATTAAGCATCTAGTCAAAAACTAGATGCTTATTTTTTTATTTTAAATATGATCTTACAGTTGAAATAAAATGTAATGAACCAGTAATTAATAATAATTCATCACTTTTTAATTCACTTATTGCTTTATCGATACATTCTTTATAATCGTTATAGCAAATAGAATCTATATCTGTATATTTTGAAAATAAAATAGGGTCAGTTGCTCTTAAATCCTTTAAGGTAGTAAAATAAAATTTAGTTGCTATTTTTGATAAATGCATAATCATCTTATCATATTCTTTATCAAATAAGGCTGAATAAACAATCTTTATTTTTTTATCCTTAAATTTATCCATTATAGA
>JAFXUP010000035.1 GCA_017524905.1 Acholeplasmatales bacterium
CAACTATGACACAAAGAAAGCGCGTACCAATAATTCTCAATTAAATCTTTAGCATTTTCTAAATTAAGTGAAGTATTAGGATCTTGTTCACTTTTAATTACAAAACCATTATATGAAGATCCTGTTAAGGTATTATTTAATCCTTGAGAGGCTTTATACATATCATATTTATTAAAAGGAATTATATTTTCTTGTTCTCTGAAATCTTTTTCTTCCTTTGTTTGTTCGTCATTTGTGCCTCTTAAAAATTGATAACAAACATCACCTATAACACAATATTTGAAATTCATTTTATTGCATGTTAATGTTCCTGTTTTATCACTGAAAATATATTTTACTAAACCACATTCTTCGTTAAGTGATACAGAATTTGGTGTTAACCATCTTTTACGTATATGAGAATAAGCATATTTATCACAGCGCATGAAACATCCTTGAATAATTTTCACAATTTCTAAAGTAATTATCAAAGAAATTGGAATTAAAGTATTTAATAATAACATATAAGTAAAATAATTTAAGAAACTTTCGACACCATATCCATATTTTGTATAACCAAATCCACTCGGATCAACCTCATCTAAATCATTATGATGATAATAAGTACCTCTTAATATGGCTGCGAGTATGCAAAGAATTGCTTGCATAATAAATATAGCAACGAGTCCAAAATTCATAAGTCTTTCTAATGAAGAATATTTTGTAACGGGATCTTTCGCGTTTTTCATTATTTTGCAATCGTGTCCAACATAAACTACGATACCTACTGCCCAAGGGGTGTTTTTTAATTTTGCTCCTTTTAATAGTAACTGCTTTGCTGATAAAGGTATTGTCATTTCTGGACTTCCATTGAAACTTAATTTCATTATTTTGCTTAATAAATACAAATCTTGATTTGGTGGATCGGTTATTACATGCCCGGAAATATTAAATCCTTCTATTGGCATTTCACCATTTCCTTGTAATTTACCTGCCAATTCCTTTGGGGATTCTTTTTGTTTTAAGGTTTTTTCTCCGTCTAAAGTAGCTGTTTCAATAAAGCATAAACCATCATTTAATTTAGAATCTATTAATATCAAATCAGCAGGGAAAGTCTGATCTTGGGCAACTAAGACTAAATCTCCGATATTAAGGTCACCGCTGATAGTTTCTGTCCATCTATTATTTATATAAGCTAAAGTTGGTTCGTTATTCTGCTGACGGTCTAAAGAAGCCCTTTGACAATCTTCGATTGCTTCTCTTATTAATGATACCGCGAGTACTATTATAAGGGGAAGAATAGCTGTTATTGGAGATATTGGGGATATTTGAGGGATACAATTTAATATTGCTGAAACGAGGAAATATATATTTGCTGGACGAGCAAATTGAATTAATAAAGCATGGGGAACAAATGTTATCCAATTGTATTTTCGGGTATTTATTTTGTTTTTTTTAAATTGATATTCTAATTGATTTCTTTGAGGATCATTTATGTAAAATTGATATATTTGTTGTTCTGTCTGGTTGTTTTCAGTCATTTTATAATATGATAATTTTTTTTTAATTTTTAATTTTTTTCATTTAATTTAGAATCTATTAATATTAAATCAGCAGGGAAAGTCTGGTCTTGGGCAACTAAGACTAAATCTCCGATATTAAGGTCACCACTGATAGTTTCTGTCCATCTATTATTTATATAAGCTAAAGTTGGTTCGTTATTCTGCTGTCGGTCTAAAG
>JAFXUP010000036.1 GCA_017524905.1 Acholeplasmatales bacterium
AATGACTTTGTAATTTTGGTATAAGACTCGAAGTTACCCAAGTAGTTCCAAATTGCTTAATTAAAGCAGATAAGCTTTTAATTCCAATTTCTCTTACTGAAGCAACATTATCAGTTAAATAATTGAAGAATAATCCTTCAATATTATTTTTAAATATTTCTAATCCATATTTAATACCTAATCTAGCCAAGGTATCATAAACACATTCTCTTATACGATATTGTGCATCTTTTTGCATTGTTCCTAAAAATGAATTAATAGAACTTAATAAGCTTCCATCACTTGATACAAATATATCATACATTGATTTTGCAACACCTAATCTAACTTCAGCATTTTCATCTTTCATTAAAGTATCCATCATTGTACCTAAATTAGCATTAAAACCAGTATAACCAATAATACGAGAAATAGGTCCGAATAATAAACCAATATTAGATTTTGTATCTTTATTTGATTCATTATTTAATCCTCTTAAAGTTGGCACTATTTGAGATGTGACTTTATCTGCTGGTAATTTTGATATAACTTGATTCAAAGCTTTTAATGCTGAGGCTTTTACTTCTGTTTCACTATCTTTCATTAAAGTACAAATTGGTTGAACTAAATCTAAATTTGGATTATTTTGGAAATAATCAATAAATTGAGGATATAAATTAGCTAATTCATTTCTGACTCTCCAAGATTTATCTATAGAAGCTGAATTAATGTTTTGTATATGCAATTTTTGTAAATCTGGTTCTTGGAATATTTTTGATAATTGTACAATAGAAGGAAGAATAGTAACTCTAACAGTGTCGGATTCATTCATGAATTTCTTATAACAATTAAGCATTTCTGATTTAACAGTATCTTTTTCAATAATTAAGCATAATGGTCCAAATTCTTTAGCAGCTGTTCTTTTAATAATGGGTGTATCATCATCACATAATTTGAAATACAAATTAACCAATTTTTCTTTTTCTTTTCCAGCCTTTGGGTAACATATTCTAATTAAATAACAAGCAGATACTTTCCATTGAAAAGCTTCAGTATTAGAGATATTTACCACCATAGGAATTAAATCTTTTTGAACTTGTTCTTCAGTAAATGATGGTACTAATTTTCTAAGGCCTTCTACTGTACTTTCTCTTACTACAGTTTCTTCGCAACCTAATAAAGATAAAAATAAAGGTAATACTGCAGTCATTTGCTTTCCATCTAAATATGATTTAAATCTTGGTAATTCTTCACTTATAGCTAAAAGGACTTCATCTTCTTCTGTGTTTATTATCTTTTGAATATATGGAATAAATTCACTTATTATTTTATCTGGAGGAAAAACGGCCATTATTACCGGAAATCTGTGGATAGCATTGACTTTTATTTGAATCTGGATAATAATAAAGGAATTTTTATTATATAAGAGAAGGACTTACATCATCATTTTCGAGTTCTTCTTTTAATAAGTTTAAGGGGTTGTCTGACATTTAAATAAATTTTTATTTTTTATTATTTTTTTATTTGTGATAGATATTGATA
>JAFXUP010000037.1 GCA_017524905.1 Acholeplasmatales bacterium
AAAATATTTACATAAAATGAGTGAAGAAGAAAAATTAAAAGAGCAATATTTAGCAGATGCAGTAGAGAATGCTAAAATAAATAATATACTTCTTCCAACATTTCGAATGTTAGATAATCCATCTTTAATACCACAAAAAGTGAAAGATGAACTTAAAAATGTGGATATTAATGATGTAAATCCGTTAAATTTATTTAGAATAAGTTGGTTTAATGAACCATTAGATAAAGGTGGATTATATCAAGAATTACCTAATTTTATAGAAATACCTAAAGAAATACATGGATTAAAATGTAGAATTTTAATGATAGTTGGTAAATATTTTCCAACAGGTTCACATAAAGTAGGAGCATCTTATGGTCCATTAGTAACAAGATTAACAACTGGTAAATTTTCACCTAAAGTTCATAAAGCATTATGGCCATCAACAGGAAATTATTGTAGAGGAGGTGCATTTAATTCAGCTTTAATGCATTCACCATGTATAGCAGTATTACCAGAAGATATGTCACAAGAAAGATTTGATTGGTTACATAAAATAGGAGCAGAAGTATATAAAACACCAGGTGGTGAATCAAATGTAAAAGAAGTATTTGATATGAATAATAAATTAGTAGAAGAAGGTAAAGGTAAAGTACAATCATTTAATCAATTTAGTGATTTTTCAAATCCAATATTTCATTATTGGTGTACAGGAAGAGCATTAGAAAAAATATATGAATCACAAAAAAAACCAGGACAAAGATTTGCAGGTATACATTTAACACAAGGATCAGCAGGTGCTATTTCTGGTGCTTCTGAATATTTAAGAAAAAAATATCCATTATTAAAAGTTGCAGCAGGTGAAGCATTACAATGTCCTACATTATATCAAAATGGATTTGGTGATCATAGAATAGAAGGTATAGGTGATAAACATGTACCATGGGTATTTAATGTAAAAAATTTAGATTTAGTAATAGCATTAGATGATAATGATGTAATTGATGTAATGCATTTATTTAATCATCCAGAAGGTACAAAATATTTAAAAGAAAAAGGAGTATCAGAAGATTTTATAAAAAAATTACCATTATTAGGTATAAGTGGTATAGCAAATATGTTAGGATGTATTAAAGAAGCTAAATTATATGAATTTAATGAGAATGATATATTAATGAGTGTATGTACAGATAGTATGGATATGTATCAATCAAGAATTAAAGAACATAAAGGTGAATATACAAGAGATGAAGCTATTGCTACTTATGCTAGATCATTAATGGGATTAAATATTAATCATTGTTTAGAATTAACTTATCAAGAAAAAAAAAGATGTCATAATCTTAAATATTTCACTTGGAAAGAACAACAAGGTAAAACAACAAAAGAAGTTAATGATCAATGGTATGATGAAAATTATTGGAAACAATATTTAGATGAATCTGTTGTTGATAAATATGATAAATGGATTATGGATTTCAATATTAAAACTGGATTAGCTGAAAAATATGGAATGAAATAAATAACTAAATAAATTTTGGTAATTATTTAAAAATTAAATAAACTAATTTAACTAAATTAAACGTTTATGAGGGTTAAAAAACTAATTAGTATTTACATTTTTTTTTAA
>JAFXUP010000038.1 GCA_017524905.1 Acholeplasmatales bacterium
GAGTGCGGGGGATAAATTTTTTTTAGCTGTGTGAGATTTTTTCTTGCCTTAATTGAAGAATATTCTTTATGTGAATTTAAATAATTATATAAAGAAATTGAATAATCATTAGAAAGCTTATTAAATTTATTATCATTTTTAGGATCTAAAAATAATAAATAATTTTCAGGATTAAAAAGCTTATATGTATCATTTTGAACATGGATATCAGCTAAATAGCTTGCCACTTCTTTTAAAAAAGTTAATGTTACATTAGTACCATTAATTTTTATTACATTTTTAGAATTATTATATATTTCTCTTATTATTTCTAATTCATCTTTTATTTCAATTCCATTTTTTTCTAATAACGAATTAATTTTATCATTATGAGTAAATATACCTACTACCTTAGATGAAGTCATTCCATATCTAATCATATCAGTATCGGCTCTTGCACCTAACAATAAAGAAATTGTATCAATAATTAATGATTTACCAGCACCAGTTTCACCTGTTAATACTGTCATGCCCTCTTTAAATTCAATTTTTAAATCTTCAATTATTGCAAAATTAGAAACTCTCAATTCCTTAATCATATTATCTCCTCATAATTTTTTTTAAAAAATTATTTCAAAACTGTATTTAAATTAATATTTAGATTAATTCCTCTTTTTATTAAAGCTAAGAATTCTTTATTACCAGAACCACCAAGTATTGGTGATTCAATTAATTTATATATTCCTAAATTATATAATTTTAATTCTTCAAAAACATTATTTAAAACCTTCATATGAAGTTTTTTATCTTTAACTATACCATTTTTCATATTCATATGGCCAAGCTCAAATTGAGGCTTAATTAATGTAATTAAAGCATTATTATCCGTAATCAAATGATCAATTGAAGGCAATAAGTGCTCAATTGAAACAAATGATACATCCATCACTAAATAATCAATTTCATTATCTAGCTTTTTAATATCCTTAATATTAGTTTGTTCATAAGAAATAACCTTAGGATTATTTCTTAATGATTCATCCAATTGATTAGTACCAACATCAACGGCATAAACAAGTCTTGCTCCATGCTTTAGGCTACAATCTGTAAATCCACCTGTTGATGCACCTATATCTAATATTACTTTATCATTAAAATCTAGTCTAAATGAATTAATGGCTCCTTCAAGCTTTAATCCACCTCTTGAAACATATGGATTAACATTAATTAATTCAATTATATCTAAATCTGAAGCATCATAAGATGCTTTTTCTTTCTTACCATTTACCAAAACCTGACCTTCATCTAAAGCAAGCTTAGCCTTTGATCTAGTTTTAAAATAGCCTTTTTCAACTAAAAATAAATCAAGTCTCATATTAATCTTCTTGTGGTGCGAAATCAACTAAGCCTGCTTCAGTCATTTTTTTAACTACTAGCTTTTCATTAGTGTCTAATATTTCATAGCATTTTTTAGCAAGCTCTAAGCCCTTTGTATAATTTGCAACACTTTCTTCTAATGTTGCATCTTTATTTTCTAATGCTTTTAAAGCATTATCTAATTCAGCTAAATACTCTTCAAATGTTTTATTTTCCATTTTCTTTAACCTCCACAATTTTAGATATTAATTTACCATTTTTTAATTCTGTTGTTAGTTCCTGTCCAACCTTAACATCCTTAATATCTTTAATTATATGTCCATCAATTTTATTAATTGAATATCCTTTATCCATTATTGCAAGTGGATTTGATGCTTCAAGTCTTGATTTATATAATTCAAATATATGATTTTTATTATTAAGAACTTCCATTATTTTTTGATTTAATCTTTGATATTTTATATCTAAAATTTCTTTTTTATGTATTAATGTTTGTTTAGGATTTAATCCGTCTAATCTTTTATCTATATTAGCTAATTTAATTTTATATTCATTGATTAAATAATTAATCTTTTTAGTCATTGAATCAACATAATAATTAACATTTTGCTTTAAAACATTAATATCAGGTGTTGCAAGCTCTGCACCACCTGTTGGTGTTACTGCTCTCATATCGGCAACAAAATCAGCAATTGTAAAATCAATTTCATGACCTACTGCTGATATTGTAGGTATATCTGAATTATAAATAGCATAAGCTACTATTTCTTCATTAAAGCACCATAAATCCTCTATAGAACCACCACCACGGCCTATAATTAAAACATCGCATATTTTATCTTTATTAGCTCTATTAATTTGTTTTACAACATCATCTTTAGCCTTGTCACCTTGAACAATTGCAGGATATAAGATTACATTACATAAAGGATATCTTCTTTCAATTGTTTTAATAATATCCCTTACTGCCGCCCCTGTTGGTGATGTAATAACACCTACAGTCTTTGGAAATCTTGGAATCGGCTTTTTATGAGCAATATCAAATAAGCCTTTTCTTTCCAATTCTTTTTTCAATCTTTCATAGGCTAAATATAAATCACCTATTCCATCTGATTTCATTTCTGTAACATATATTTGATATGAACCAGATGCTTCATAAACAGATAAAGAACCTTTAACAAAAACCTTCATACCATCTGATGGTTCAAATTTAACATTTGAAGCATTAGTGGCAAACATTATTGCGGAAATTGAGGCATTTTCATCCTTTAAGGTAAAATAAAAATGTCCACGAGAATTATGTTTAAAATTAGAAATTTCTCCTTCTAATAAAACAACCTTTAAATTAGTGTCGTGGTCAAATTTATATTTAATATATTTAGTTAGTGCCGTTACTGTTAAATAACGTTCTTCCATACTAAATCAAATCCTTTACTCTTACACTTATATTATCTAATAGTCTATTATTAAAGCTTGCAGCCTTATGATCTCCTTGATCAGAAAATTCCTTTGTTAATTCAATTGCTTCATTAATAACAATTCTTTTATCAGTTTTACCTTCAATTAATTCAGCTGTAGCTAATCTAACGATAGCCTTATCAACTAAATTTAATCTATTAATAGTATAATTTTTTAAGCATACTGAAATAACAAAATCAATTTTTTCTAAATTTGTAGTTACTAAATTAACAAATTCTAATGCTTTTGGATCTACATCATTATATGATAATAAAACCTCATCAATAGTATTTGAATTTAAATCTGCTGTATATAAAATTTGCATTGCTAAAACTCTTGCGTCATGTAACTTCATTTTTATATTTCTCCTAAATTAAACTTCTTTATTATTTTAACATAATTTGAGTTTTTAATAAAGTAGAATATATTAACTCCTCTATTATAATAATAGTAACATTTTATTATTTTTTTAAAAAAATTTTTAATATTTTTAAAATAAATACATTATGATATAATAATTTCGGTGATAATTATGGAACAAATCGATTTAAATAGAGTACCACAGCATATCGCAATGATATTAGATGGTAATGGCCGTTGGGCTAAAAAAAGAATGCTACCTAGAAACTATGGACATAGAAATGGAGCATTTAATATTAATAAGGTTGCAACATATTGTGATGAAATTGGAGTTAAATATTTAACAATGTACTGCTTCTCAACAGAAAATTGGAATAGACCTCAAAAAGAAGTTGATTATCTAATGAAGGCTCCAATTAGAATGTTTAGCAGATTAAAAAAACAAATTCAATCATCAAACATCAGATGGAAATTTATCGGAAGACGCGATAGATTTCCTAAGGAAGTTTTTGATTTAATTAATGAGCTTGAAGATTTAACTAAGGATAAAACAGGCTTAACCTTAACAATTTGTTTTGATTATGGTTCTTATGAAGAAATTACTCAAGCTGTTAAAAAAATTGCTCAAGAATGTGTTGATGGTAAATTGAATCCTTCTGATATAACTCCAGATACAATTGAAAATCATTTATATACTGCAGGTTATCCAAAGCTTGATTTATTAATTAGAACATCAGGTGAGTGTAGAATTTCAAATTACCTATTATGGCAAATTGCTTATGCAGAATTCTATTTTACAGATGTTTTATGGCCTGATTTTGATAAGGAAGAATTATATAAAGCAATTGCTTCTTATCAAAAGCGTGATAGACGATTTGGTGGTTTAAATGATAATAAGAAAAATTAACCCACAAGGCTATTGTAATGGAGTTAAAAGAGCTTTAAATATTGTATCTAATGCTTTAGAGGATAAAAACGTTAAAAGACCAATTTATCTTTTAGGTCAAATCATTCATAATAAGCATGTTGTAAAAGATTTTATCGATAAAGGTGCTATTGTTGTTGAGGATAAAACAAAATCAAGATTAGAATTATTAGATTCAATAAATGAAGGTACTGTTATATTTTCAGCTCATGGAGTTTCACCTTTAGTTTATAAAAAGGCTAAAGAAAAAGGATTAAATATTATTGATGCAACCTGTGGTTATGTACTTATTGTTCATAAAAAAATAGAAGATTATCTAAATAAAGGTTTTGATGTAATTTATATTGGTACAAAAAATCATCCTGAGGTTGAGGGTGTATTAGGTATATCTAATAAAATTCATTTCATATCTAATTTAGAACAAATTAAGAATTTAAATATAACAAATGATAAAATCTATTGTACTAACCAAACTACACTATCTCAATATGATATTATAGATATTTTTAATTTATTAAAGAAAAAATATCCTAATATATTAATTGATGATAAGATTTGTGATGCAACAACTGTAAGACAAAAGGCTATGAAGGAACAAGAAAAAGCTGATCTATGTATAGTTGTTGGAGATAGTGCTTCTTCTAACACTAAAAAGCTTTATAAGGTTTCATCTGAATTAGCTGGCATTAAAACTATTCTTTGTGAAGATTTAAAATCTTTAGATAAAAATGAATTAAAAAATGTTAAAACAGTTAATATATCATCAGGTGCTTCAACGCCAGATTATATAGTTGATGAAATAATTAATTACTTAATTAGCATTGACTAACCTATATATTAAGTGATAATATAAGTTGACTTAAGGGAGTAGTTAGACTTTTAAGAGCCGATAAATCAACATACTGGTAATATTACCTGGTTTATCTTAATTAACAAGACTTAAGTATAGCTTTTTTTAGGCTATACTTAATATAAGTATGCCTAATAGCATACTTTTTTTATTTGAGGAGTTTAAAATGTCTATTTCAATAATTATTAAAATTATCTTTTTAGGTATAGCTTTATCCATGGATGCCTTTGCTGTAGCATTAACAGATGGATTAACCTATGAAGATATAAACAAGAAAAAATCAATTTTTATTGCCTCTACATTTGGTATTATGCAAGCATTAATGCCTTTAATAGGTTATTTCTTAGTAGAAATCGTATCAATCATCGTTGGAGATGTTGGAGGAGAAACTGCTGGAAATATTATGGCAATAGTAGTTACTTGGATTGCTTTTTCTCTTTTACTTTTTATAGGTTCAAAAATGCTTATTGAAGGAGCAAAAGAAATAAATAAGCCTGCTGATGAAAAAATTAAAAAATTATTTTCATATAAAGAGGTTTTATATTTTGGATTTGCAACAGCAATAGATGCTTTAGGAACTGGTGTTGCACTTCATTCAGGCTTATCAAATAATATAACTATTTGGCTTCATGTTGCAATAATAATGGTTATAACTTTTATTATTTCTTTAATTGGATTATTTTTAGGAAATCAAATAGAAAAATTATTAAAAGGTAAACACGAAATCACTTCTATTATCGGTGGTTCTATTTTAATAATTTTAGCTGTTTGGATTGTATTAAGTCATTATTTAGGCATTTAAAAAAGGGCTTTTGAGCCCTTTTTAATTTTAATTAAATTCTTTTGCAATTTTAGATACTAAGCTATTATCTACTTGACCTTGATAATTTGCTTTAAAATATTTCATTACAGAAGGAATCTTTTTATCTTCTAATGAAGCAATAATAGTTCTTATTTCATCTTCAGATAATTGCTTTGGTAAATATTTATTTAATATTTCCATTTGTGCTTTTAATTCTTCTACTCTTTCTGGTCTTTGAGCTTTTTCAAAAGCTAATTTTTCTTCTTCTAATTCTTTAATAGTCTTTTGAATAATTCTTAATGCTTCAGGATCAGGAAGCTTACGATCAGCACAGCCTTTATCAATAGCTTCATTTTTACATTTTCCAAAAACTAATGAAATAATTTCATGAGCAACCTTATCATGGTCCTTCATAGATTGAATGTTTGCTTTTTGTAAATCGTCAAATATCATATAATCATCTTCTTTCTAAAAAATATTTTAGCATTTTTAAAATCCTTATTCAATGTTATTTAAAGATTATTCTTCTTTTAATTCTATTAAATTATTTATTTTTTTATATGCATCAATTTCTAAATCAATTAAATCATTTTTTAAAAGAATTCCTTTTATATTAGCATTTTTTGCGCAAAGCATATCTATTGGTCTATCACCTATATAAAAGGTATCTTCTTTTTTCAAATTATATTTATTAATTATATAATTAATTGCCTCTGGATCAGGCTTCCTTTTAAAATTATTATTAGATGTTATTATTTCTTTAAAGAATTTATCAATATTAAATCTTTTTAAAATATCATATGTTGATAATCCCTTATGTGTAAAAACAAAAAGATTATTTCCTTTATCATATAAATATTTTAATGCTTCATATGCATTTGAATTTAAAGAAACTAAATTTTGCGTTTCTAATCTAAATTCAGCATATTTATTTTGTATTTTTAATAAATCTATAAAATAATCATTAGATAAATTAATTAAAAAATCATGAACAGAATTTTTTATAATATATTTATATACATCATCCTTTTTCATTTTTAAATTAAAATAATCTAACAAGTCCATTAATGATTTTAAAATACCATCATATGAATCAATTAATGTACCATCCAAATCCCAAATATAATTCATAATTTCACCTAAATTTTACTTTAAAAAAAGGCATTTTTAATGCCTTATTTTAATTTTGATTCTATAAATTCTTTTATTTCATCATTTGAAAAGCCATATCTTGCTAAAACATCATTAATGCTACCAAATGTAATAATTGTATCTGGCTTAAATGAAATTGAATATACTTTTGATTTATATCCATATTCTTCTTTAACATTTAAAATCTTATCATATAATGTACCAGATGCGACAACCTGTTCAACAACAAAGATAGGTAATTCATTTTCAAATATAGTCTTTAATGTATCTAAATCAATAGGTTTAATTGATTTAGCATTATATACATTTATATCTAAATCAATATTTGTAATTCTTTCTACATCAGGTCCAAAGCTTATTACATTAGCTTTTTTACCTTGCTTTAAAAGCTCCCATGATGGATTACATTCATATGTATAATCATAATTATTTTTATTGAATGACGCTCTAGGATATCTAATAACAATTGGAGAATCTAAATGATTAAATGCATAATTGAATAAACCAATTGTTTCTTTATCATCCTTAGGCATAAATATTTTAACATTAGGCATAGCGCTTAGCATTGAAACATCATAAACACCCTGATGAGTAGGACCATCTTCTCCTACAACACCAGCTCTATCTATACCAATAATTACCTTTAAATTTTGTCTTGCGATATCATTTAAAAGCATATCATATGCTCTTTGAGCAAATGTTGCATAAAGTAATAAAACAACCTTTTTATTTTGTAAGGCAATACCAGCAGCCATATCTGCAGCATGCTCTTCTGCAATACCGACATCAAAAAAATCATTAGGATATAATTTAGCAAATTCTTCAAGCTTAGAACCTGATTTCATTGCAGGTGTAACAACATAAAATTGTTCTTGTTTTCTTCTTTCACATAAAAAATCAGCAACAAGCTTTGAATAGCTTTCTTGATTTTCCTTTTTATATTGAATACCAGTTTCTACATCAAAAGGTCCAACACCATGGAAATCTCCTACTGTATCATTTTCACTAGGTGCATAGCCTTTACCTTTTTTAGTTGTGAAATGGATAACTACTGGTTCTTTACTTTCTTTAATTTTTTTTAGCATCTTAATACAATATTTTAAATTATTACCAGCATAAGGACCATAATAATTAAATCCCATTTCTTCAAATATATTATCACGTTGAATAAAGCCTTTTATACCACGCTTTATTTGATGATAAAATCTTGATAGGAATGTTGGAGTTATAAAATTAAATACTTTCTTTAAGAAAACATAAAACTTAGAACCTCTAATACGTTCTAATGCTTTTGTTAAAGCTCCTACTGATTTAGAAATACCCATTTTATTATCATTTAAAATAATAATAGGTCTTTTTTGCTTTAATTGGCCTAAGAAATTTAATCCCTCTAAGGCAACTCCATTCATAATTGCACAATCACCTATAAATGCAATTATTCTTTCATCATCTTTACCTGCAACAATCATACCTGATGCAGCAGAGATAGTAGTTGATGAATGACCAGATTCCCAAACATCATATTTAGATTCTTTTCTATTTATATAGCCTGATAAGCCATCAATTTGTCTTAAAGTTTTAAAATCTTTAGCTCTACCAGTTAAAATTTTATGTACATAAGATTGATGTCCTACATCAAATAAAAATTTATCTTTTTCAGGATCAAAAACATAATACATAGCAATAGTAAGCTCTACTACACCTAAATTACTACTTAAATGTCCTCCTGTCTTAGAAATATTATCAATTAAGAACTTTCTGATTTCTACTGCTAATTCCTTTAATTCTTTAACCGATAATTTTTTAATAAAGGAAGGATCTTTAATTTCTTCTAAATTAATCATATTATCCCCCTTATTCTTTCGTGCCTTTTTATTATACTAAAAATCAAAAGAGAAAACAACGAGCAAAAAGAAAAAACGGGCCAGGGACGCCCGTTTTCCTTATATAACATAAGAAAAGTGTTTTGAAAAAGAAACTTTGAAACAATTAAATCATCTTTAATTATTTACACCTATATTATATTATGGGAAATTATGTGACGCCACCCCACAGTTTTCACATTTTGTAGAATGTAAACGCTTTCTATTGTGTTTTATTATATTTTATGCAACTTTTGTTAAAATATTGAATGACAAAAAAGAAAAAACGGGCCAGGGACGCCCGTTTTCCTTATATAACATAAGAAAAGTGTTTTGAAAAAGAAATTTTGAAACAATTAAATCATCTTTAATTATTTACACCTTTATTATAATGTCATATTAAAAGTTTTTCCACCACACGTGGAATTACTTATGCGGTTTGAAAACGCTTTTTTTCATTATGATACAAAAAAAGGGCTATTTTAGCCCATTTTTTAAAAATTAATCCATCCAAGAAGGATCAGAAGGATTCTTTTGGAATTTTAAAATTTTATTAATATCTTCTTTTGAAATATAATTTTCTTCTGCAGCAACATTAACTAATGTTTCAAAATTAGATAATGAATGATTAATTACTTTAGCTTCTGCTAATCTATCTAAGCCCTTTTGTAAGCCATATGTAAAGATAGATGCGATACCTAAAACATTAGCTCCTGCTTCTCTTAATACTTCTACTACTTCAATTGAAGAACCAGCTGTTGAAATTAAATCTTCAATAACAACAACCTTTTTACCAACAGGAACAACACCTTCAATTTGGTTTCCTCTACCATGATCTTTTGCTCCACCTCTAACATAGCCCATAGGTAATTCTAAAATTTTAGAAACATATGCAGCGTGAGCAATACCAGCTGTTGATGTACCCATAATTACTTCTACATCTGGATAATATTTTTTAATAGTTTCTGCTAGACCATTTTCAACAACATCTCTTACATCTGGATAAGATAATGTTAATCTATTATCGCAATAAATTGGTGATTTAATACCAGATGCCCATGTGAATGGATCATTTGGCTTTAAGAATACTGCCTTAATCTTTAATAAATTCTTTGCTACTGTTACTTTAATATCTTCCATTTTAACAAAACTCCTTTACACATCTATCATAAGCAGCTACTGGATCTTCTGCTTGAGTAATTGAACGACCAACAACTATATATGTTGCTCCAAGCTCTTTTGCATATGCTGGTGTTGCAACACGCTTTTGATCACCCTTAGCATCATCAGCAAATCTAATACCAGGTGTAACTGATATTAAACCCATTTCCTTAATAATTGGTGCTTCAAGTGCTGAGCATACAACACCATCTAAACCTGCTTCCTTAGCATTTGATGCATACTTTTTAACTACTAAAGAAACATCAGCATCAACTAATAATTCATTTTTTAATATTTCATTTGAAATTGAAGTTAAAATTGTAACAGCGATAAGCTTTGTTTTCTTACCAGCTTCAGTTGAATCTAAGCCACGTCTTGCAGCCTTCATCATTTCAATTCCACCTTCACTATGAACATTAACAATATCAACACCAAGTGATGATAAATTCTTCATAGCCTTTTCAACTGTGTTAGGAATATCATGTAATTTTAAATCTAAAAAGATTTTAAAACCCATTTCCTTTAATTCTTTTACTAATGTTGGTCCTTCCTTATAAAAGATTTCCATACCAATCTTTAAGTAAGGATTTTTGCCTTTAAATGGCTTTAAGAATTCAAATAAGTCTTCTTTGTTCTTAAAATCACATGCGATAATTACGTCTCTCATACTATTTTGCCTTTCCTATTATATCTTTTAAATTTTCTATGCTTAATTCATACATTACTCTTGGTAAGTCTTCGATTATCTTTTTACAAGCATAAGGGTCAACTAAATTTTGAGCTCCAATTTGAACTAATGATGCACCTGCATACATCATCTCAATTACCTCATAAGCATTAGTTACACCACCCATGCCTATAACAGGAATATTTACATTATGACTTACATCATAAACCATTCTTAAAGCAATAGAGAATATACCAGGTCCTGAATATCCACCTTTCTTTATAGAAATAATTGGTTTTCCTGTTTTTAAATCTATTCTCATACCAACTAAGGTATTAATTAAGCTTATAGCATCAGCGCCAGCAGCTTCAACTGCCTTTGCCATTTTAACAATGTCTGTTACATTAGGAGAAAGTTTAACAATTAAAGGCTTTTTACATACCTTTCTTACTTTACTTACTAATTCAAAGGCAACATCTGGATCTACTCCAAATGCCATACCTCCACCCTGAACATTTGGACAAGATATATTTAATTCAATTGCAAATACCTTATCAACATCATTGAATTTTTTTACACAATCTTGATATTCAGCAATTGAGTGTCCACCAATATTTTGAATTATTTTATCATGATAAACCTTATCAAGCTTAGGTAGTTCTTCACTAATTACCTTATCAGCTCCTGGGTTTTGAAGTCCTATAGCGTTAATTAATCCTGCAGGACATTCAGCAATTCTAGGAAGCTCATTACCATATCTTGGAGCAAGAGTTGTTCCTTTTGTTGCGATTGAACCTAAAATATTTAAATCATATAAATCCTTAAATTCATAGCCAAATCCAAAAGTTCCTGATGCTGGAATAATTGGATTTTTAAAATCATGACCTAAAAAATTAATCTTTGTATCCATTAGAATTCCACCTCACTTGCTTCAAATACTGGTCCATCCTTACATACACGCTTTGGTCCATTAACTGTTTTAATTGAACATCCCATACAAGCTCCAAAGCCACATCCCATACGTGCTTCTAAGCTTAATGAACCATTTTTACTATAATCGGCTAATGCCTCAAGCATTCTAATTGGACCACATGCATAATAATAATCAAAATCAACCTTATTTAATTGTAAATATAATACTGCAGTACCCTTAAATCCCTTTGAACCATCATCAGTACATAATATAACATTACATAATTCATCAAATTCTTTAGGATATACTAAGTCACGCTCTGATCTAGCACCAAATAATAAAGTAGGCTTAATTCCTAATTCATTAAATTTTTTAGCTAGATTATAAAGTGGAGCAATACCAATACCTCCAGCAACAAGTAAAGGCTTTTTAGCTTTATTAACATCAAAGCCATTACCTAATCCAACCAAGCAATCAAAGCTATCTCCTAAATTTATATTAGTCATATCCTTTGTGCCATGTCCTAAAACCTTATACATTATATCGACATAATCTTCACCATGATCGAATACTGAAAAAGGTCTTCTTAAGAAATAATTTGGTAACTTTAGATTAACGAATTCCCCTGGATTTTTTATTTCATCCAATTCGCCAGCAAGTCTCATTAAGTAAATATCATTACCTAATTTCTTATTTGATACAACAGTTAATTTTACATCCTTCATTTTAATCTTATAATCAAAATCAATTGATTATATCTCCTTTCTTTTTAATAATGCCTTAAGAAAGATTTATTCTTTGTCAATTACAGAAATACCCATTGTAATTTCTTCTAATACATCAAGTAATACCTTAACAGTATCTAAGCATGTAAATACAGTTACATTATTATCGATTGCAGCTCTTCTAATTAGCTTACCATCAATATTTTGATTTACACCTTCTGTAGATGTATTAATAACATAAGTTACATAACCTTTTCTAATAGATTCTAAAATTTCATCTGAGCCTTCTGAAATCTTTTTCTTACTACGAGTCTTGATACCATGTTGTTTTAAAAATTTAGCAGTACCAGATGTAGCTTCAATATTAAAGCCAAGCTTATAGAATCTCTTAATTAAAGGTAAGGCAGCTTCCTTATCAACATCAGCTATTGTTGCTAATATTGTACCATAATTTGCAACTCTTGTACTAGATGCTTTAAGTGATTTATATAAAGCTCTATTTAAAGAATAATCATAACCAATAGCCTCACCTGTAGATTTCATCTCAGGAGAAAGTACAACATCTAAGCCTGTAAGCTTTGTAAATGAGAATGTAGGAGTCTTTACATACCATCTTTTTCTTCTTGGAGCTAATCCTACATAGCCTAAATCCTTTAATTTAGCACCTAGCATTACCTTTGTTGCAATATTTGCAATTGGTGTATCAGTAGATTTAGCTAAGAAAGGTACTGTTCTAGATGATCTAGGGTTAACCTCAATAATTGATACATTATCTTCTTTATCAACAATAAATTGAATATTAAATAAACCAATCATATTTAATTTAATACCAATCTTATTTGTATATTCTACAATAGTTTGTTTAGCATGTTCTGATAAAGAATATGGAGGATATACACTCATAGAATCTCCTGAGTGAACACCAGTACGTTCAATATGCTCCATAATACCAGGGATAAATACATTTTCTCCATCAGAGATGGCATCTACTTCACATTCTTGTCCAAGAACGTATTTATCAACTAAAATTGGGTGTTCATTATCGAAAGCAACAGCTTCTTTAACTTTAGCCTTTAATACCTTTTCATCATATACGATATGCATCATTCTTCCACCTAAAACAAATGATGGACGAACTAAAACTGGGTAACCAATTTCATTTGCAGCCTTAACAGCCTCTTCAACTGAATATACACCATATCCTTTTGGCATAGGAATATTTATATCATTCATAGCTTCTTCAAAAAGCTTTCTATCTTCTGCAACCTCAATATCATGAGCTTGAGTACCGAAAATCTTTATATTTTGAGCTGCAAGCTTATTTGCTAAATTAATAGCTGTTTGACCACCTAAGGCAACAACAACTCCTTCAGGCTTTTCATGGTCAATTACATTCATAACATCTTCAAATGTTAATGGTTCAAAATATAATTTATCAGATACAGTATAATCTGTTGATACTGTTTCAGGATTACAGTTAATGATTATTGCCTCATAGCCAGCTTGTTGAATACCCCAGATAGCATGTACTGTTGTATAATCGAATTCAACACCTTGACCAATTCTAATTGGACCTGAACCTAAAACAACAATTTTCTTTCTATCTGATCTAATAGATTCATTTTCATGCTCATATGTAGAATATAAATAAGGAACATCTGAATGATATTCAGCACCACATGTATCAACCTTTTTATAAACTGGATACATGTTATTTTCTTTTCTTAAATTATAAACATCAACATAGCTTAAATTCCAGCATCTTGCAATATAAGAATCTGAAAAACCCATTCTCTTTGCATTATATAATACTTCGATATTTTTAGGATTTGCCTTAATAACATTTTCCATTTCAACAATATTCTTTAAGCTATTTAAGAATAATCTATCAATCTTAGTAATATCATATAAATCATCGATATCAGCACCAAGTCTTAATGCCTCACAAACTCCATAAATTCTTTCATCTGTTTCAAGCTTAATAAAATCAATGATTTCATCTAATGATTTATTCTTTAATGATGCTAATTCTAAATGATCAACCTTATTTTCTAAAGATCTAATTGATTTTAGTAATGATTCTTCAATAGTTCTTCCGATACTCATTACCTCACCAGTTGCCTTCATTTGAGTTGAAAGCTTACGGTTAGCATCTTGGAATTTATCAAAAGGAAATCTTGGGAATTTACATACAACATAGTCAATAGTTGGTTCAAATGAAGCTACTGTTGCAGCAATTTTAATTTCATCTAAAGTCATACCAATTGCAATTTTTGAAGATACTCTTGCAATAGGGAATCCTGATGCTTTAGAAGCTAAAGCTGATGAACGAGATACTCTTGGGTTAACTTCAATTAAATAATATTTGAATGAATAAGGATCTAAAGCAAATTGAATATTACAGCCACCTTCTAAGTTTAAAGCTCTCATAAGCTTAACTGCACTTTCTTTAAGCATTGCAAATTCTTTTAATGTTAATGTTTGAACAGGGGCAAGTACAATTGAATCACCTGTATGAACACCTACTGGGTCAATATTTTCCATTGAGCAGATAGCAATGACTGTATCATTTTTATCTCTCATCATTTCAAATTCAATTTCTTTATAGCCTTTAATTGATTTTTCAACTAAAACTTGAGAAACAGGAGATAATTTTAAAGCATTTTTAGCAAGTGGTAATAATTCTTCATCATTATTAGCAAATCCACCACCAGTACCACCTAATGTAAATGCTGGTCTTAAAATGACTGGATAGCCAATATCATGAGCCGCTTTAAATATTTCATCTAAATTATTAGCAATTTCAGATTCAATAACAGGCTCACCAATAGAGATACATAATTCTTTAAATAATTCTCTATCTTCTGCCTTATCAATTGTATCAGCTTTAATACCTAATAATTCAACACCACATTCATCTAAGATACCCTTTTTAGCTAATTGCATACCTAAGTTTAAGCCTGTTTGGCCACCCATAGATGCAATTAATCCATCAGGACGTTCATATCTAATAATCTTAGCTACATGCTCTAAATCTAAAGGTTCCATATAGATTTTATCAGCAATATTAGGGTCAGTCATAATAGTTGCAGGATTTGAATTAACTAAAATAACTTCATAGCCTTCTTCCTTTAAAGAAAGACAGCATTGAGTACCAGCATAATCGAATTCAGCTGCTTGACCAATAACAATTGGACCAGAACCGATAACCATTATCTTTTTAATATCAGTACGTTTAGCCATTATCTTTTACCTCCTAATAAACTAACAAATCTTTTGAATACATAATCTGAATCAGATGGATTTGGATTATATTGAATAGCAATAACATTATTCTTTAAATCCTCAACACCTGTAATAATTCCATCAATTACATTTTGATGTGTTGCAGTTAATTCTGTTTTCTTTAAAGATTCAGTATCAACTGCATATTGATCATTTTGACTTGTTATTTCAATTCTATTAGTTTTTAGGTTTCTAACAGGAATATTTGCACCATTATGGCCAACGTGTTGTTTATATAATTTAGCTCCATAGGCAAGCTCAATTACTTCTTGACCTAAGCCAATACCTAAAATTGGCATTTTTCCTTTTAATGTTTTAATTGTATCAACAATATCTTTTACATCATATGGATTAGATGGACCATCAGAAATTAAAATACCATTTGGCTTATATTTCATAATTGTATCCATAGTTGCATTATAAGGTACAACAACTACATTGCATCCTAAATCCTTTAAATCCTTAATCAAGCTTTTCTTTAAGTCTAAATCAATACAAGCAATTGTATATTTATAATTTAATGTTCTAGAATACCAAACCTTTTTAGTTGAGATTTCAGCAACAATATCCTTTGGTACTGAATAAGCTTTAATTTGCTTTAAGCATTCATCAAGTGGCTTATCAACATCACAAATCATTGCTCTCATAGAACCAAACTCATTGATAATTCTTACAATTTCTCTAGTATCAACACCACTAATACCAGGAACATTATTTTCATCCATTTTTTCTGCAAGCTCATGAGTATATCTAAAATTAGAAGGATACTTAGAATATTCTCTTACAAGTAAGCCAGATACTGTTAAATTATTTGATTCATAATCCTCATCAGTTAATCCATAAGAACCAATTACAGGATAACCCATAACCATAATATATTCTAAATTTGATGGGTCTGATAAGGCTTCTTGATAGCCAACAACTGAAGTATTATAAACTAATTCTGCAATTCTTTCATTCATACTTCCGAATCCATCACCGATGAATTCTAAACCATTTTCTAATACTAGTTTTCTTTTCATTTTTTTCTCCTATTTTTTATAAACTACTTTTCCATTACAAACTGTTAAAATATTAAAGCCATAATATTCATTACCAATAAATGGTGAATTAACACTTTTAGATAAAATTTCGCTTCTTGTATATACATGAGGATTATCAATATCTAATACACAAATATCAGCTATATAACCCTTTTCAAGCTTTCTTTTTGGTAAATGAAATACCTTAATTGGATTATAAACCATAACATCTAAAAATCTATCTAGGCCTATAAGGCCAGTTTTAACAAATTTTGTATAAATAATTGGGAAAGATGTTTCAATACCAATAATACCATTAGGGCATTTTGAATATTCTCTTTGCTTTTCAACCTCACTATGAGGAGCATGATCTGTTGCGACCATATCAGCTGTACCATCAATTAATGCTTCAACTGTTGCATCCATATCCTTATATTCTCTTAAAGGAGGATTCATTTTCCAGTTTGCATCAGGTATAAGCATCATACCTTTATTTAAGGTTAAATGATGTGGGCTTACCTCACATGTAATATTAGTGTAGCCTTCTTTTCTCGCTTCTCTTATATAATCATATGATTCTTTTGTAGATAAATGACAGAAATGATATCTACAACCAATTTCTTTTGCTAAATCAATTTCAGCCTTAACAGATGAATATTCAGATTCAGCAGAGCCTAAAGGTTTAGTTTTATCCTCACTATGAGAACAAACAATTAAATCATATTTTAAAGCATCTTCCATTACAGCTCTTAAAATCTTTAAATTATTTACTGGCATACCATCATCTGAAATAGAATAAACTCTATCCTTAACAGATGCTATATCAGCTTTAATTTCTCCTTTTTGACCCATAGTAGATGCAACATAGGGATATACATTTATAACTGCATCCCTTTTTATAATATCTTCTTCTACCTTTAAAGTTTCACTTGAATCAGGAACAGGATTTAAATTAGGCATTGCAAGTACTGTTGTAAAGCCACCTTTTGCTGCTGCCTGAGATCCTGTTTTTATAGTTTCTTTATATTCATATCCTGGTTCTCTAAAATGGACATGAACATCTACTCCACCAGGCATTACAAGTGCGCCTTTTACATCATATACTTCTTCATCTTTTTCTAAAATGTTTTCTTTTATATCAACAATTTTATTATCTTTAATTAAAATATCAGCATTTATTAATTTATTATTTTCAATAATTCTTCCATTTTTGATAATCATTATAAATTACCATCCAATGCATCAGAAATTACTGCCATTCTAATATAAACACCATTAGTCATTTGCTTATATATTCTTGATTTTTCACATTCAGCAACCTCACTTGCAATTTCAACACCTCTATTAATTGGTGCTGGATGCATAATAATTGCATTTTCTTTCATTTGCTTAACTCTATCTAAAGTTAAACCATATTTATCATGATATTCTTCTACAGTCATTTTCATTTTTTCTTTATGACGTTCAAATTGAATTCTTAATAACATAACAACATCCATTGTTTTAACTGCCTCATCAATAGGAATCCATTTTGCTGAATTATCATTAAATTCTTCTGGACCAGAAATATAAACATCCATTCCTAATCTTTGCATTACTTCTATATTTGTATGGGCAACTCTAGAATGAGAAATATCTCCAATAATACAACATTTTAATCCTTCAAATTTACCATATTCTTCATAAATAGTCATTAAATCTAGTAAGCTTTGAGTAGGGTGATTAGCCTTACCATCACCACCATTAAAAATAGGAATTTTAATATTTGTTAATTCATCAAAATATCTATCCTTAGAATGTCTTATAACAACACCATCAACTCCTAATGCTTCAAATGTTCTAACAGTGTCATATAATGATTCTCCTTTAGCTATACTAGATAGCTGAGTATCAAAATCTACAACCTTAATTCCTAAATTCATTAAAGCACATTGGAATGAATATTGTGTTCTAGTTGAATTTTCAAAAAATAGGGTCGCGATTTTCTTATCTGGATAAGAAATACGGAACCCTTTTTTTAATTTCATAGCATATTTAATTAATTCCATAATTTTATCTGTAGATAAATCCTTTAATGTAAGTAAACCTCTCATTTTCAATCACCCTTTCTTATAAAAAAATAGTTTTCTTGGGCTTGCCAGAAGAAAACTATTACAAACAAAATATACTTTTTTAATCATATTGGTATTTCTTGTTAGCCTCTCTGGACTATCTTAAAGCTCATCGACTTTAATAATACCACACTTATTTATATTATTCAATATAAATGGGACGAAAAAAAATTAATTTAAAAGATATTATTTTTTATAAAATATATTTATGGTATATTATATATAGGATGAAATTAGGGGATGAGTTTTGATGCAAGAAAAACTATATTTAAAAGCCTTAAGAAAGGCTAACATATTCAATATGTATTGTGAATTTGTTATAGCTATTTTAGGCTTATTTACACTTCTTTTTAATGAGCTTGGAATATTTACAGCTGATAAGGTTATAATGCGTTACTCAATGATTATATTATTCTTTGGAGCTTCGCTTCCTCTTATAATATATTTAATTCACGATAAAGCATTAAAAAATGAAAAATCAGTTTTAGAAAGAAAATGGTTTAAAATCATAATAATTATTATTGCCTACTTTGCAATATTTGATTTAAATGCTTCATTTTCATTTCATGCAATACCAGTTTTAGTTGTTCCTACACTAATGACAGCTCAATATAAAAATTCTAAAAGAATGACTATTATAACCTATATATTATCTATTGTATTAGTTATAATTTCTATTTATGCATCATATATTTTTGGTCAATATGATGCAAACCTATTAAAGCCATTAACTGAAGAGGAAGCCTCAAGCATTAAAAATAGATTAGATATATTATTTACAAAAAGATTTTTAATAGTATTTTTACATTATTGTCTTCCATTAATAATAGGTGTTACAGCCATTGATTTTATAGGCTTTTCTATAACAAAAAGAAATGAAAATATGATTAATGAGCAAATTGAATTAAGTAATAAAATCCAAGATGAAATTATGGCAAAAGCTCGTATGCAAAATAATGTAATTGAAGATTTAGCAGATGTTATAGAATCAAGAGATATTGAAACAGGCGAACACATTAAAAGAACTAAAGAATATGTTACAATTCTTGTTAATAAAATGAAGGAAAAAGATCAATATAAAAATTATTTAGATGATAAAACAATTGATCAAATTATTAATGCCTCACCTCTTCATGATATAGGAAAAATCACAGTAAGTGATTTAATATTATGTAAGCCTGGAAAGCTTACAGATGAAGAATTTGAAAAAATGAAGCTTCATACTATAAAAGGCGGAGAAATTATTGATAATATATTAGATGATTTAGGTGATGATGATTTCTTAAAAATTGCTTATGAGATTGCCTTATACCATCATGAAAAATGGAATGGAAAAGGATATCCAAAAGGTCTTAAAGAAACTGAAATACCTCTTCCTGCCCGTATTATGGCAATAGCTGATGTATTTGACGCACTAGTTGCTGAAAGAGTCTATAAAAAGCCAATGCCAATTGATAAAGCCATTAATATAATTATTGAAGATTCAGGAACTCATTTTGATCCTGATTTAGTAGAAATATTTAAAGATTCTATAGATGAATTTAAAAAGGTTGCTGAACATAAATATGAGTAAAATAAAAAAAGATTTTGTTATCAAAAAACAAAATCTTTTTTTAATTCATATTAGAATAATTTTTCTAATTCAGTTACTAATTCATCTACTCTATTAATTAATGATAAATAAGCATCAGCCTTAGTTAAATCAACTCCAGCCTTCTTAACAAGCTCAACTGGATAATCCTTACATCCACTTCTTAAAAGCTCAATATAGTCTTCAAAAGCATTCTTTTTACCATTTTTAATATTAGTATAAATAGCTAAAGATGCAGCAATTGAAGTTGCATATTGATATACATAAAATGGTGTGTGGAACATATGAGGAATATAAGCCCAAACAAATTTCTTTAATTCTTCTGTTTCTAAATCTATACCATAATACTTCATGTATAAATCCTTCATAATTGAAGATAAGGCATCAGCTGTAATAGGCTTTCCTTCTTCTTTTAATTTATGAGCTTGATATTCATAATCAGCAAATACAATTTGACGATAGAATGTAGAAACTAATCCATCAATTGATTCTTCTAATAAAACAATTCTTTCATTCTTATCAGTTGTATTTTTAAGCATATAATCTAATAATACTTGTTCATTTAAGGTTGAAGCAATTTCAGCAACAAATATTCTATAATTAGCTAATTGATAAGGTTGAGTTTCATTTGAATAGCATGTATGAATTGAGTGACCAGCTTCATGTGCAATAGTAAATACATCATTTAATGAACCATTATGGTTTAATAAAATGAATGGTCCTTCATTATATGTTGATGTTGAATAAGCACCTGTTCTCTTACCGTCTTTTGCCTCTACAGATACTCTTCCTTCACTTAATACATATTCTGCCTTTTTATCAAAATCTTCTCCCATGAATTTATCAGCTTCTATAACAAGCTTTTTAGCTTCTTCAAAAGAATACTTTTTATCGCTTGTAGCTAAGCTTTGCATTCTATCATAAGTATGATATTTCTTTAAGCCTAAAACTTTCTTTCTTAAGTTTAAATATCTCTTTAAAGGTTCAGTATTATTCTTAGCTGTATTAACTAAAGTTTCATAAACATCTTTTGAAATAGCATTTGGATATAGATGCATATCTAAAATAGATTCATATCCTCTAGATTTAGCTAAAGCATTCTCACTAGATAAAATACCATCATAAACTGTAGATAAAGTAGCTTTATGATTATCATAATAGCTATAAAATCCTTCAAATACTTTTTGTCTGTCCTCTTGATTCTTTAAGGTTCTTAATAGATGAGTATAATTTGAAGTATTAACCTCTACTTCCTTACCATCAGATAAAACAACTTTAGCTGGTTTTTGGTCAACAACACAAATCTTATCATATAAATCATTAAATTTACCAAATGCTTCATTTGAATTAGCAATAATTGCTTCACTCTTTTCATCTAAAACATATTTATTTAATCTAAATAATGTCTTAATGCCTTGTCTATTTGGTTCTAATGATTTATCCTTAGAAATAAATTCATTAATTTTTTCTTCTCCTACACTTAAAAGCTCAGGATCAGCCCAAGAGATTTTAGCCATTGCATTATTATATTTTGTATAAATATTAGCATAATCCTTTTCAGCTTCACTATCTCTTTGATTTAAATCATATTGCATAGATGCATATGTATAAGCCTTAGAAATTACCTTATCTAATTCTAATTCTTTTAAAGAATAAGCCTTAAAGCCTTCAAAAGTATTTAAAGTTCCCTTTAAAGCTAAAATTTCATCACCTAATTTATCGATTAATTCTAAATCTTTATAAAATAAGCTTTTGTCTTCATAAATTAATTTTAAATTCCAATTCATATTAATACTCCTTTTCAAACATGACTATATTATAACAAAATGTATATTTAATTACTATAAAATTTAAAAAAATTAAGATATAATAATACTTGGTGATAACATGAAAATTGTAGGTATAATTGTTGAATATAATCCTTTACATAATGGACATTTATATCATTTTGAAAAAATTAAAGAATTAGAAAATCCTGATTTAATTATCGCAGTTATGTCTACATCTATTACAAATAGAGGAGAAATATCTTTATTTGATAAATTTAAAAAAACAGAACAAGCCTTAAAATTAGGTGTTGATATAGTTGTTGAGCTACCTTTAATTTATGCATGCCAAAGGGCTGATATATTTGCATTAAAGGCTGTTAATATCCTAAATTCATTTAAGGTTAATAAAATATATGTTGGTTCTGAAGAAAATGATATAACACTTTATGAAAAAGCCTATAATCTTTTAAATGAAAATGATGATAAAATTAAAGAATATTTAAATAATGGATTATCATATAAAGAAGCCATTTCAAATATAATTAATTTAAATCCAAATGATATGCTAGGATATTCATATTATAAGGCTATAAAAGATAATAATTATGATATTGAATTAAAAACAATTAAAAGAAACACATCTTCATATGATGAATTAATTCCATCATCAGATAAAATCACATCTGCAAAGGCAATAAGATATAATTTAAAATTATTAAATGATTATACTCCTTCTTTTGTTTCAAAGAATATAAATTATATTTTAGATAATAATGAAATATTTGATTATTTAAAATATAGTATTTTAACAAAATCAAAGGATGATTTAAAAAATATCTTTTTTGTTGATGAAGGATTAGAAAATAAATTATATGATATTAAAAATTATAATAATTTAGAAGATTTCATAAATTATCTTTCAACTAAAAGATATACAAAAACAAGAATTAAAAGAATGTTAATATATGTTTTATTTAACATTAATAAATCCTTAGCAGATTCTGCTTTAGATGAAAATATAATTAGAGTTTTAGGATTTAATGATAATGGTAAAATATATTTAAACCAAATTAAAAAGGAATTAAATTATTATACAAATATTAAAGAAGGCATAAATAATACTTTGGATATTGAATTTAAAGCATCTAAAATAATAGATACAATC
>JAFXUP010000039.1 GCA_017524905.1 Acholeplasmatales bacterium
ATTTGAACCAGTTCTAGTTGAAGGTAGAGCAATTAAACTTCATCCATTAGTATGTACAGCGTTCAACGCTGACTTCGATGGTGACCAAATGGCCGTTCACGTTCCATTATCACCAGAAGCTGTTGCAGAAGCAAAATTATTAATGCTTGCATGCAACAACATCCTAAACCCAAGAAATGGTAAACCAGTTGTTACACCATCACAAGATATGATCTTAGGTAACTACTACCTAACATTAGAAAATGCTGGTGAAGCAAATGAAGGTCATTTCTATAGAGATTATGATGAAGCATGGATGGCTTATAAGAATGGCGATATTACATTACATACAAGAATCTTTGTTGATGTTAAATATTTACCAGAAACAAGATTTACTGGTGTAAAGAGACCATCTGATTACTTATTTACAACAATGGGTAAGATGATTTTCAATAATATCATGCCAAATGAATTCCCTTATTTAAATGATGCAACTGAGGATAACTTAACAAAGGGTACTCCTGCTAAGTATTTCTTAGATCCAAAGAATAAGAATTCATACAATGAATTACTTGCTCAACCAGAGCTATCTCCATTAAAGAAGAAAAATATTTCAAGAATTATTGCTGAAGTATTTAAGAAATTACACATTACTGAAACATCTAAGATGCTTGATAGAATCAAGGACTTAGGTTATAAGTATTCAACTATTTCTGGTATCACAATTTCAGCTGCTGACGTACTTGATTATCAAGGTAAGAAGGAACGTGTTGCAGAAGCTGAAAAGAAGGTTGATGAAATTCAAGAAGAATTTGAGCTTGGTTTCTTAACTAATGCTGAACGTAAGAAGCAAGTTGAAAAAGAATGGTCAACAGCAAGAGACGAAATTGAAAAAGGTCTATGGGTTGAACTTTCTAAGCAAAAGAATAACGCCATTTTCATGATGGCTGACTCAGGATCACGTGGTAGTTCATCTAACTTCTCACAACTTGCCGGTATGAGAGGTCTTATGAGTAATACTGCCGGTGAAACTATCGAAGTTCCAGTTAAGGCTAACTTCCGTGAAGGTCTATCAGTATCAGAATTCTTCATTTCTACTCACGGTTCAAGAAAGGGTTCTACAGATACTGCCTTAAAGACAGCTGAATCTGGTTACTTAACTCGTCGTTTAGTAGACGTTTCTCAATCTGTTGTTATCGCTGAAGAGGATGATGGTTCAGATAGAGGCGCATACTACGAAGATATTTGTGAAGAAACAGATAATAAGAAGATTATCGTTAATGTTAAGGACCGTGCTTTAGGTCGTTATGCAGCTAAGGATGTTGTTGATCCATTCACTGGCGAAATCATCGTTAAGAGAAATGAATTTATTAACGAAGAAGCTGCTGATAAGATTGGTGCAGTTAATAAGAAATTATTAGATGAACAAGATAAGCACTTCGCTGTATGCTTAAGAACAGCCTTAACATGTAATTCAAAGACTGGTATTTCAAAGAAGTGTTATGGTAGAAACTTAGCTACTAACATGGAAGTTGAAGTTGGTGAAGCAGTTGGTACTATCGCTGCTCAATCAATCGGTGAACCAGGTACTCAGTTAACAATGAGAACATTCCACAATGGTGGTGTTGCCTCTGGTGGAGATATCACTCAAGGTTTACCACGTGTACAAGAATTATTTGAAGCACGTAAGCCAAAGGGTCTTGCTCAATTATCAGAAATTGATGGTAAAGTAATTTCTAAGGAAGAAACAAGAGCTGGTATCGCAATTAAGATTGCTAACGACACAGAAGAAAAGATTTATACTGTTGATAAGACAGCTGAAATCTTAGTTAATACAAATCAATTCGTAAAGCGTGGACAAAAATTAATTAGAGGTTCTGTTCACCCTAAGGAATTATTACGTATTCTAGATGCTGAAGCTGTACAAAAGTATATTATCGAAGAAGTACAAAAGGTATATTGTTCTCAATCAGTTGATATCTCTGATAAGCACATTGAAATCATTGTACGTCAAATGATGAGAAAGATTAATGTTATATTTGAAGGAGATACAGACCTTCTTCCAGGAAGAGATGTATCAATCGAAGAATTTAAGGAAGCTACTAGAAAGGCAATGCTAGAAGGTAAGAGATTACCTGTTGGTAAAGCTGTACTTTTAGGTATTACAAAGGCTGCCTTAGGTGCTGATTCATTCTTATCAGCTGCTTCATTCCAAGAAACAACAAGAGTATTAACTCAAGCTGCTATCCAATCAAAGGTAGATTACTTACAAGGTATTAAAGAAAATGTATCAATTGGTGGTTTAATCCCTGCTGGTACTGGTATTCTTCAAGAAGAATCATTCGAATGTGAACATAGACCACAAGATGAAGATGATGAAGACGAAGAAGACAATTTAGACGATGTAATCATGGATGAAGAAGATGAGGATATTGAAGATGATGAAAATTCATCTATTATATCAGCTGATGAATTAAATGACATTGATGACTAATACTACTTTAAGTATTCAAAATTAGGAGATGAATTTTCATCTCCTTTTCTTTTTTTATAAAAATGTAAAGTGAATTCAACATGTTTTTTTAAATGTGTAGAAGAATAAAAATTGATATTGATTTTGATAGATAAAATTGTGAGAATATAGATAGAAGCTTTGAAATACAAATTATTTACATAGGTAGGTTAGCATACACATTTGCGAAAAACTCTCCTTATAAAGCAAAAGTCATTTTTAAAATTGTATTAATTTTTATAATATGTTTTATAAAATATCCTTCAAATTGCTAACCTACCATCTTTTTCTTATATTATCCTTTCTCAAAAATATATGTTGTACAATTAAGAATGACCTCGGTCATTCTTTTTTTGGCTTTTTTCTTGTTAAAATAGCCCTTTTATCTTATAATAATAGTAAGAATATGACGATTGGAGTATGATTATATGCCTGAATATATAGTTAACCAATATAGTGGTGTATTTAGAAGAGCTGAAGAATTATATAATGAAGAAAAATTTAAAGAAGCAGCTCAGCTATTTATCCAAATAACTGAAAATGACCATAATAATTTTGCAGCAGCATATTATTTAGGTGATTGTTATTATTACGGAAAAGGTGTTGCAAAGGATGTAAGAAAGGCATTCCAATTATTTACATCTGCTGCATTAAATAAGATAACAGAAGCTGAATTCATGGTAGGCTTATGCTATTTAGAGGGTACAGGTGTTAACCAGGATTCAACACAAGCTGTTGCTTGGTTTACAGAAGCTGCAAAATATGCTCACCCATTAAGCCAATATTATTTAGGCTATGCCTATATGACTGGTAATGGTATTACAAGAGATATACCAAGAGCGGCTCAATGGCTTGTCCATGCTGCAAAGCAAGGTGTAGTTGAAGCTCAACGTGATGGTGGTATTTGTTATGAAATGCTTGGTAAGCTAAAGGGTGCTGCAACATTATTCTTGGCAGGTGCTGAAGCTGGTGATTCATATTGCCAAGAGCGTATTGCTGATTGCTATGCCGATGGCTATGGTACACTTCAATGTACTGAGCTTGCAGTACACTATTATGAGCTTGCAGCAAACCAAAATAATGTTAATGCCCAAGTTAAAATGGCTAATAGATATTCACAAGGTAATGGTGTTGAAAAATCAATTAAAAAGGCTATTTATTGGTGGATAAAGGCAGCTGGTTCTGATAATCCAGAAGCCAATTATCGTTTAGGTAATGCATATGCTAATGGTGATGGTGTTTTAGAAAATTATGAAACAGCTATGAGCTATTGGCTAAAGGCTGCCAATCTAGGTTATGTTGATTCTATGGTTCAAATTGCTGATATTTACCAGCTTCCACCAAAAGAATCAAATGTAGAACAGGATTTAATTACTTCTAAATATTGGTGGACAAAAGCAGCAGAAGCTGGTAATGCTTATGCGATGTATCGTTTAGGAGAATGCTTTGAAAAAGCTTTAGGTATTTCTCAGCCAAATTTAGAAGATGCTTATAGATGGTATAGTCTAGCAGCTGAAAATGAATGCCCTGAGGCAATTGAGACAATTCAAAGATTCTCAAAGCGTAATGGTAAAATAAAGGTTAAAAAACAAAAGTAGGAGATACAAATGAAATACAAAAATCCATTTGAAGCATTATTAGATGAAAATTGTAATGATAATATAGTTTTTACTAATGATAAAGGTGAAAAAATTGAATTTGAGCAATATGCTTTAATAAATTTAAACAACGAACAATATGCTATCCTAAGACCTATTAATTTAGGCTTAGATGATGATATTCTAATTGCTTATAATATTTACGTTGAAGGTAATAATTATGAGCTTATTGAAGTAGAAGATGATGATTTATTAGAAGAAATCTACGAAGAATATAAGAAATTATCAAAGAATAAATAATAGGAGGCAGAAAGCCTCCTATATTTTTTTAAAGGTGGTGAAATTATGAATGTTAATGAATATTTAGATGATATCTTAAAGGATGTTTGTAATAAAAAAATAGATAAGGTTATTTCTAAATTAGATTCAAAAATCAATATAGATTTTTCAGGTGAAGAAAAGAAAAAAATATTAGAAATATCTCAATATCTAATTAATAATGATTTAACTATTTATAATGATGAGCCACTTTCTAATATTGTTTCAATGCTAGAGGATATTAAAACAAATGATTCATATTTTTATGCTGGTTCAATATATTATGATATGGCTTTGAAAAATCATTCAATTGAATATTTTAAAAGGACAATTGAAAACTTATTAAAGTGTGAAGCAACAGAAGAAATTAACAAAATAATATCTGATTCATATTTTTATATATTTATATTATCAAAGGAAGAAGAAACAAATATTAAAGATTTAAAATTAGCTAAAAAATATTTATTGCTTGCTAATATAAATGAAGATATTGAATTATTTAAAATAGAATATAATTTCTGTGGATATTATTTGAAAAATTCTCTTTTTAAAAAGGCAATAAGTCATGGACTTAGAGCTTTAAAATATAAAAATGATCCTGAATGTGAAGAATTATTACCTGAATTATATTGCTTTATTGGCTTATCCTATTTAAAAATAGAGGATTTTAAAAAATCAATTAGATCATATAAAAAAGCAATTGATTTAATTTATTTATCAAAGGATATAGATTTATCATTATTAAAAGAAGCATTATTTAATTTATCTGAAGATTATAATGCAATAAAAAGCTATCATTTAGAATTAAAGACAAGAATTGCTTTAAAGCATATATTAGATGAAGAAGATGATGAGGATGCGGAATTAATATATGTAAATTCTCGTGAATTGGCTTATATCGAAAAATATAATAATCAATTAAGCTATGCAATAAAAGATGCTAAAACAGCCTTAAAATATGCAAGAAAGCTAAATGTAAGCTTAGATAGATTATATGAATCTATTCTTTTAGTTGCTTATGTTTATTATGATTTAGGAAATTATGAATTATATATCAAATATATGAAAAATAGCATTTCAACAGCAAAGCTAGTTACACCTAAAAATTTAAGCTTTGAGCTTTTAACTAATAGCTTAAATGAAATTGCTGCATATTATTTTATTTCTGCATCTGATGAATGCATTGATTATTATTTAGAATTAAAGGATTTATATTTTAATAATTTAGATAATTTAACAAGAAAAAATATTTATGATGCTGTTGAGGTATGCTTATCATTAGCTAAAATACTATCTAATAAAAATGAATTTAATGATGCTTTATTTATTCTAGAAGAAATTAAATCAATAATTGGTAAAAAGACTAAGGATGATAAAAGCTTTTATTATGAATTAAGCTTAATTTATAATCGTTTAGGTATAATTTATTCAGATATAAATGAAATGCAAAAAACAATAGATTATTTTATTTTAGCAATAAATACATTTGATAAAACAGAATCAAAGGAGCATGTTGATATCCTAGACCCATTCTATTCTAATTTAGTAAATGCTTATGAAGAAACTGAAGAATATGAATTAGCAATTCATACATTAAATAAAAAGCTAGAATTAGTAGATGTAATTTATAATGGAAAGGATATTGCTGATTATCTAGATGCTAAAGCTGATGTTTTATTTGAATTAGCTCATGAATATAAATCAATAGATGACGATCAAAATAGTAAAAAGATGTTAGAAGATATAATTGAATTATTAGAAAATTATACAGATATAAAATCTGTAAATATTATGGATAAGCTTGCATCAGCTTATGATGAATATGGTAATATCTTAACAGTATCTTCAGATGATGATGTTTTAGCTATAAGCTACTTTTCTAAAGCAAAAGAAATATTTAAGCAATTGCTAAAATATAATTCAAAATATGCAATTAGTGTATTATATACGAATAATTCTATTGCTTATTGTTATCAGTATATACCAGATAATGAAAAGGCTGAAAAATATTATTTAGAATCATTAGAATTAATAAATAAATATGAAAAAAAATATGATTTTTATGATGAATTTACTCATGCAATTGTAATGCGTGGATTAGCTTTATTATATGACCAAATAGAAGATATAGCTAAGGCTGAATATTATTATTTAGAAGCTATCAAATTATTTGAGGATTTAGCAAAAGGAAAAGATGATTATTACGTTCAATCCTTAATTCATTTATATAATAATGTTATTAAATTTTATGATCATATAATGAATACAGCACTTAAAAATAAATATCAAGCTAAATTAAATAAACTTAATTTGAAAAACGGTAAGAAATGATACAAAATAATTGAAAAAAAGAATTAAATTATTATATAATAATTTTAAAGTCCCACAGGAGTAATCTATGACCATTAATTATGTTGTAATGCTTATATATTCCCTTTTAATTATTTTGGTAATATTAATAAAAGCAATTTTTGAGAAAAATTTAACAATTTATAGTAAAAGATTATTGTTGATAGCTTTAATTAGTGAAGCCATAATGCTTACAGCTGAATCATTAGGATCTCTTATTAGTTTAGGTAGAATAATTGCTCCTAATATACTAAATGCTTTTATTCAATTTATTTTCTTTACAGCTCAAGGTATTACAATTTATATTACATTTCTTTTGTTATCTGAAATGACAGGATTTATTACAAGAGAAGAAATGAAAAAAAGAAATTTATTTTGTATTCCTGAAACTATTTTATCTATACTTGCATTTATATCTATTTGGACTGGATGGATGTTTTATATAGATGAGAAAGGTATTTATCATCAAGGACCTATCAATTTTGTTCAATATTTAGTTGTAGCATTTTATTTAGCATTTGTAGGTCTATCTTCTTTTATAAAATTATTTATGAGAAAATATTTTTCTCAAAGAGCATTATTTATAAGTATAGTTTGTTATTCACTATTACCTTTAATTGGTACAATAGTTGAATTTGGTGTTAAAAACGCAACAGGTAATAGATATCCATTTATTTTAGCATCTATTGCTTTATCAACATTAATTATTTATTTACAATTATTACAAAATCAGGTTCAAACAGATTATTTAACAGATATACCTAATAGAGCAATGCTTATGAGATATATTGAATCTAAAATGAATCATGAAAATTATAATTTATATGTTTTTGTTTTAGATATTAATGATTTTAAGCTAATTAATGATAGATTTGGTCATTTAGAAGGAGATAGAGTTTTAAAAATATTAAGTAATAATTTAAAGCAATTCTCAAGAGAAACAGGTAATTTTGTAGCAAGATATGCAGGTGATGAATTTGTTATTGTTGCTGATACAAAAAAGAATAGTATTGATGAGATAAATGAATTAATTCATCAATATATTAAAATAGCAAATGATGATATTAATGATAATAGATACGAATTAAGTGTTGCTGTAGGATATGTTAAATATGATGATAAAATTCAAACAATTAAGGATTTTATTGATCTAGCAGATAAAGAAATGTATAAAGATAAACAAAAATATCATCTAAAATTGAAATAAAGTGGTTATCCACTTTTTTCTTTTAATTATGAAAATTTATGAAAAAAATTAATAGACATCGATTGTGTCTAATTACGTGTTATTATATTTTTAGAAAATATATTATAATAATATATGAGGAGGTTCATTATGGAAAATAGAGTATATTTTGTAATTGATATGAAATCATTTTATGCGTCATGTGAATGCTCCTTAAGAGGATTAGACCCTTATACAACTAATTTAGTTGTTGCTGACCCTGAAAGAACTGATAAAACTATTTGCTTAGCTGTATCAATCAATATGAAAGCGTTAGGTGTTAAAAATAGATGTAGATTATTTCAGGTGCCTAAAAATATAGATTTTATTTGTGCAAAGCCACGTATGCAAAAATATATTGATATGGCAGCTGAAATATATGGTATTTATTTAAATTATATAGATTCAAAGGATATTCATGTTTATTCAATTGATGAATGCTTTATAGATGTTACTGATTATTTAAAGCTTTATAATATGAAGGCAAAGCCTTTTGCTAAAATGCTTATGTCTGAAATATGGGATAAGCTTCATATTCCATCAACCTGTGGAATTGGTAGCAATTTATATTTAGCAAAAATTGCTTTAGATATAACTGCTAAGCATTCACCTGATAGAATTGGTTGGTTAACTGAAGAAAAATTTATTAAGGAATTATCTAATCATAAGCCTATTACTGATTTTTGGAGAATTTCAACAGGTACAGCTAGACGCTTAGCTAAATACTGCATTTATGATATGGAAGGAATAAGAAATATAGATCCTGAGATTTTATATCATGAATTTGGAATTGATGCAGAATTGATGATTGATCATGCAAATGGCATTGAAACATGCTTAATGGAGGATATTAAAAATTATAAATCTCAAGGAAAATCAATTTCTGAATCACAAATACTTCCTTGCGGATATTCATATGAGGATACTTTAATTGTATTAAAGGAAATGGTAAGACAGGCCTGCCTTCGTTTATTTAAAAATAATTATGTAACTAATTCTGTTTCAATTGGTATTTATTATGATGATATTGCAAAAGGTGGAGAGGCTTATTCAACAACAATGAGTGTTTCAACATCTCTATATTCTTTAATTATTAAGTATGTTGAAGAATTATTTAAAAAAATAAAATATAGAAATTTTAAAATAAGAAGAATAGGCTTTTCAATGCCTGCCTTAGATATAAAATATGAGCATTATGATTTATTTACTAATTTAGATGAAATTGAAAAGGAAAAAAGATTGATGTCATCTATGCTTAATATTAAGGATAAATTTGGTAAGAATTCTGTTTTAGAAGCAATGGATTATTTAGAAAACGCAACACAGCGTGAAAGAAATAAGATGATTGGAGGTCATGCATCAGGAGATGATGGAAAGAGAAAAAAGAGCTAAACAATTTGCACCTTTTGATGCATTAACTGGATTAAAGGATGCTATTAGATTAAAAGAATATGAGCATAATGCTAAAATGAAAAAGGATTTATCTGATGATATTATTGAAAAAATATCTAATAATATGAAAAAAATCGAAAAGAAAACTATAGTTAAATTAAAATATTATTATGAAGGTCATGAATATGAATATATAGGTAATATTAAATTAAATATAGTTGATTTAATTATAGAGACGAAGGATAAAATAATTAGCTTTAATGATTTATTAGATTTGGATATTCTTGCTTAAAAAAATAATATCTTTTATAATTATATAAAGGAGTGATTCTTATGCGTGTAGTTGAATTTGATAAAAAATATAAAAATGATTTTAAAGAGCTTAATTTAGCTTGGATCAATGCTTTTTTTGAATTGGAAGATGAGGATAATAAGGTATTTAAAAACATTGAAGATTATATTAGAAAAGGAGCTAATATATTTTTTACATTAGATGACGATGATTCAGTTTTAGCATGCTGCATGATTGAGCCTTTAAGAAATGATATGTGGGAAATTTCTAAATTTGCAGCTCGTAATTTAGGAAGTGGAAAGGGTGCTGGAAGCTTATGCCTTGTTGAAGCTTTAAAATATGGAATTAAGCATGGGGCAAGCATTTTTGAAATTGTAACGAACACAAAATGCTTTAAGGCTATTCATATTTATGAAAAATATGGCTTTAATAAAATAGATGATCCTATAATTAATCCATTTAAAAGAGGCAATTATTTTATGGAGGCTAAGGCATCTGATATTTTAGCTCATTTATCTAAAGAAGAGGTTACTGAATTAGGAAATCCTGGAAATCCAATTGGTGAAGCAGGGCTTGCTATGCTATCACGCATGAATGAATCTCATGATGATGTTACAAATTTTGGATTAAGCTTTATTGATAAAAATGAAAATGGTGTTTATTTAGATATTGGCTGTGGTGGAGGAAACACCTTAAAAAAATTATTAAAAATGACTAATAATAAGGTATATGGAATAGATATATCCTTAACAGCTATAAAAAAATCAATGGAATTTAACCAAGAAGAATATGATAATGATAGATTAAAATTATTTAAGGCAAATGTATTAGAATTACCATTTGAAGAAAATATGTTTGATGCTATAACTACAGTTGAATCATTCTATTTCTGGGAAAATCATACAGAAGCATTAAGACAAATTAAAAACATTTTAAAGGAAGGTGGAAAATTTGTTTTAATTGCGGATATTTATGATAATGGTAAATTAGATTTTGATACAATTTGTAATATAGCTAAATATAAATTATTTAATCCTACAAAAGAAAAATTTGAAGATTTATTTAATATTGTAGGTTTTAAAGACGTTAAAATTCATTTAAAAGAAAATACAACATGGATTGTTGTTGAAGGAACTAAATAAATTGAAAAACACCCTTTATTGCATTATAATTTAAGAAGCGATAAGGGGTGTTTTGAATATGTTTGAAAATTTAAGAGAAGAAATAAGATTATTAAATTCCGATGTTAAAAATGTATCTAATTCAAAAAAGGCAAAGGAATTAAGACAAAAGCTATTAACAATCGGTGGCATTTTAATGGCTATAGGCTTTGGTGGCGCATTTTTATGTTTTATATCATTTGCTTTAATATCTGTTTCATCAGTAAATAGCTTAACAACTGGATTTCCAACTCAAATATTAATTCCATTTTTCTTAATAATTCCACTTTCAGTTGTTGGTGGTATTGGTTCAACATTAACTAAGGCAGGACTTTCAATTGTTATAACAGGATATACTTCTAATTTAGTTGAAGAAACTGTTTGGGAAAAATGTCCAAATTGTGGCGATAAAATTACTAAAGATGAATTATTCTGCAATAAATGTGGCCGTCAGTTGAGAAAGACTTGTTCTCAATGTGGAACAGTTAATGATCCATCTGATAACTATTGTAAAAAATGCGGTAATAGACTATAGTTTATTTGATTTAAATGTTAAAAAAAGTTAGGAAACTCACATTATTGATTTTTAGGATAAATGTGTTATACTATAAGTGTCTTGAGGACAACAAAGGTATTAAAAAAACGAAAAGGGATGATTGCGCTCATCCCTTTTCTCATTTTAGAGAAAACAAAGGTTTTTTGGTTTAACTATCGACGATAGCTATTCTTATCGATAATAATGATTAATACCATTATCACAATAAGAATTATTAGGTAATCCACCTAATACCTCCTAACTACCCGTTGCTTCCTCCGAGTAGAAATTAATCATTGTGTTGTCTCCTTCTAAAATGTTCCATATAATAATATGGCAATTTAATAATATCATTTATATTTTTTATTTTCAACTTAAAAGTAGATTTGTTGATTAATAATGCAAAGTATGCTATAATTTTTATATAGTAGATGATATAAGGAACATGTGCAAAATTTGCAAACGTTCATACAACTTTAGATAATGGTATATATTAAGAAAAGAGTTGAATATTAATGGAAAATGAATTTGGCGAAAAAGTAAAGGAAATAAGAAAAAAAGCAGGCTTAAATCAAGATGAATTTGCAAAAGAATTAGGCTATACATCTAGATCTACAATTAATAAGATTGAAAAAGGCGTTAATGATATGAGCCAAGATAAGTTAGAATTATTAATTAGAAAATTTGATGTTGAAGTCAATGATTTATTTGATAGTCTAGCTATTCAGTCTAATGGAACAATAGTAGATGAAAAAGGTATTAGAAATATAAAGGTTCCAGATCCTGATTTCACATACCCTAAAGCTGGTGTTTATAATATGAAAAATATTAAGCCTACTATAACACGAAAAAATATAATAGTTGGCGATTTTTCATATTATAGTGGTAAAGACTTTGAATCTAGAGTAACTCATCATTATGAATTTTTAGGAGATAAATTAATTATTGGCAAATTCTGTCAAATTGGAAATAACGTTGAATTTATTATGAATGGAGCAAATCATCAAATGAATGCTGCAACAACATTTCCTTTTTATGTAATGGATGGTTGGAAACAAGTTTCACCATCACTTGATGATTTACCATATAAGGGAGATACAGTAGTTGGTAATGATTGTTGGATTGGACAAAATGTAACAATCTTACCTGGTGTGCATATTGGAAATGGTGTAATAGTTGGTGCTAATTCTGTTGTAACAAAAGATTTACCATCATATTCCATTTGTGCTGGAAATCCATGCGTTATTAAAAAGATGAGATTTGATGATGAAATAATAAAGTTATTAGAAGATATAAAATGGTGGAATAAATCGATTGAAGAAATAAAGAAGATTATTCCTATTATTACAAAAGCTAATCCATTAAAGGATGAATTAGAAGAATTATTAAAATAATACGAGGTGGGAGAAAATGAGTTGTCATTCTATAGGACATGGTATTAATACAATAACTCATAAGTTAAGCGAATTATATGACGAGAATAAGCTTTCGCAGGAAGATTTTAAAGAGTTGTTAAAAATATGTCAAAAGGCTGTTTGGTTTTGTGATGGTAATCCACCTGAAGCCATTTATTGTGTTATAGGAAAAGATTGTATGGCAAACCGAGATATAGATCCTGTAATTCGATGTGGTTCTTGTTTGAAAATAATGGAAAATGAGGATGCTATTGAGAATTTATTTGATGCTTATAATGAGAAGCCTGATGTAAAGAAGCAATATGGTCATCCATATTATTCTTGTATTGATTGTTATAATAAATATCTTAAACAATATGACTATAAATATAAGTTTGTAAAAATAGAGGACGGAGAAATTATAAAATAATAATATGAGATAAATCTGTGGAAACACAGATTTTTGTCTTTATATTGGAACTTTTTGGAAAAATAGTATATAATAAAATCCCTAGTACGCGTTGAAAGAAGATGTTTTAAATGTTTAATAAGAAAAATTATAAAAAGAATGGCTATATGCTAAATGGTCGCTTTAAAAAGAAAGGCTATGATTGGTGGTGGCATTCTTTTACAGCTTTAGATGAAGAAGGAAAAGAAGTACCATTTTTTATTGAATATTTTATTATAAATCCTAAAATTTCGCCTTCTAAGGTCACTTATGGTAGACTTAAAGAAAAACCCTCATATGTAATGGTTAAATGCGGTTGCTGGGGCGAAAATAAGGTTCAAATAAATAAAATGTATAAATTAGATGATGTTAAAATCACTAAGGCTCCTTATAAGCTAGAATCAAATGATTTTTATGCATCTGATGAATTAATTAAAGGTAATATTTTACAAGAAAACACATCTAATCACCCAGAATATATGAGTGAAGATGGTCATATGGAATGGGAATTAAAAATAAATAAAGAAATAGCTTTTAATGTTGGCTATGGAATAAGTGCTATTTTAAGAAAAATAAAAGCCTTCCAAATGTATTGGCATGCTGAAGGAATGAAATCTGAATATGAAGGCTATATTATTTTAAATGGTAAAAAATATACAGTTTCAAAAGATACATGCTATGGCTATGCTGATAAGAACTGGGGATCTAATTTTACATCTCCATGGGTATGGCTATCTTCAAATAATATTTATGATAATATAAATAAAAAGAAATTAAATAATACTGTTTTTGATATTGGTGGTGGAAGACCAAAGGTTTATTTTATTCCATTTAATAGAAAGCTTTTAGGAGCTTTATATTTAGAAGGAAAGGAATATGAATTTAATTTTTCTAAATTTTGGCATCCAACAAAAACTAAATTTAGCTCAAAAGAAGAAAAAGATAAAATCATTTGGGATGTATCTCAAAAGTGTAAGGGTTATTTAATGGAAACGCATATTGAATGTTATAAAAAGGATATGCTTTTTGTTAATTATGAATCACCAGATGGTGCAAAAAGATATTCTAAGCTTTGGAATGGTGGAAATGGCTTTGGTAGCATAAAATTATCAAAGAAAAATAAATTAATTGCTGATTTAAGTGTTAAAAATGTAGGCTGTGAATATGGAGAGTATGATAAATGAAATTATTAATTATTAATGCTTGTTCTAATAAAAATTCTAAAACATTAAAATTAACAAAGGATATTATTAAATTATTTGATAATGATTATGCAATAGATATTATTAATACCTATGCTTTACCATTTTCTTTTATAAATGATGAAATAATTGAAAAAAGAAATAATGGAGAGTATGATGAATTAGCTTTTAAATATGCTAATATGATAAAAAACGCTGATAGAATAATTATTGCAGCTCCACTATGGGATATGAGCTATCCTGCATCATTAAAGGTTTTTATTGAAAATATAATGATTCCTAATGTTTTATTTAGATATGAAGATGATAAAGCAATAGGATTATCTAATGCTAAAAAGCTATTATATATAACTACTATTGGTGGAAAAGTTAATATTAATTATGGATTTGAAGAAATAAAGGCTATAGCTAATTTATGGGGAATAAATGATGTTAATTCAATATCAATTGATTTAGTTGATGTTATTCCAAATAGATTTGAAGATGAAAAAAATAAACTCATTAATGAGTTAAAAAATAAGATAAAGGAGTTTTAAAAAATGAATAAATATATGTTTGTTGCCATTGAGGAAGCTCAATATGGCATAAGAAATAAGGAAGGTGGCCCATTTGGAGCCGTTGTAGTTAAGGATGGTAAAATTGTAGGAAGAGGACATAATAGAGTTTTATTAAAGAAAAATCCTACATGCCATGGTGAGGTAGAAGCAATAACTGATGCTTGTAAGAATCTTGATACATTTGATTTATCTGGATGCGAGATTTATACAACAGGTGAGCCTTGTCCTATGTGTTATGGTGCAATATTATGGGCTAATATTGAAAAAATTTATTATGGATGCAATATTTTAGATACAGATAATATTGGTTTTAGAGATGATAAATTTTATACATTATCTAAAGAAGAAAATAAAAGAAAAATTTCTTTTGAATTAGATAGAGAAGAATGCTTAAAGCTTTATGAAGAATATGTAAAGCTTGAAGGAAGAGCTAATTATTAATCACATAATTTGCATTTAGTGCAAAATTTTAATTAATTTTAAATATTTTTTTAAAAAAACCTCTGTTTTTGTGTATTATTTAATGAATACAAAAAAATGGAGGTTATTTTTATATGAAGAAATGTATTCTTTTGTTTTTAAGTTTTTGTTGTCTTTTTTTAATATCATTAGGCGCTAATGCATCTATCCTACCTAATGAGCTTAATTCAAATGTTTTATTTATGAATGATATAGTCAATATTAATGTTTTTAAGCCATGTCCTGATAGCTTAATAAAACAAACGGTGTTTTATAAGAATGTATGTGACACTATAAAATATACTAAAATGCATAAAGGCGGCTATAATTTTGAGTGTGAGGTATGCTCTACTGATAATAAGCTTAGCTTTTATATTGATGTTTTATTGAGTGTTGAAAGTGATAAGCTTACAAATATCAATGCTAAAATAAATGATAATGTTATTTATAATTGTGATTTTATAAATGAAACACCTAAAACAACTATTTCAAAAGAAATTGATTTATGGGAATATTTTAATGTTGATAATATTTATTTTGCTTGTTATCCAACAGGACATCTATATTATAATGATAATTCTAATTGTGAAAATGAGTATTATGCAGATGCTGATGAAATAGGTGAAGGTTTTTTGATCGGTGGTATTTATTCTAAAAACACAAAATATGAAGATAAGGATTTATATTATGTTACAAATATAGATGATCCTTTAACTCAAACAGAAATTTTATCATCAGTTAATGTTGAGGATTTAACAGAAGGAAATATTACTAATAAGGCCTTTATTGAAACAAATGAATATATATTAGATTCAGAAGAAAAAATAAAGGCTGGCACCTATAAAATTAAATTAGTAGCTTCAGATTCAGTAGGAAATATTACAGTCCAACCTGCCTATGTTGCAGTATGTGATATTAACGCTCCTACAATAAATACTTTCGATAAGGTTGTTGAATATACTGATAAAATAGATGATATAGATTCTTTATATACAATTTATGATAATTCAGGAAGCTATGAAATAACTGAGTTTGTTGATAATTATTCATCATCATATAATATTGTAGGAAATCATGAAATTATAATTACAGCAAAGGATTCATCAGATAATTATGCAACAAAAACAATTAATATTAATGTTGTTGATAGAAAGGCTCCTGTTCTTGCTATAAAAAATGTTACTGCAACAACAACTGCACCAATAAATTCAATTGATGATTTATATCAGTATGTAACATGTGAAGATGAAATAGATAAAAATCCAAAAGTAATAATTGATAAGGATAGCAGTGATTATTTTTCAAAAAGAACTACACCTGGTGTATATAAATTTAAGGTTATAGGAAAGGATGAATATGAAAATTCAATTGAAGATTATTTAACAATTACAGTAACAGATTCAGATTTTCCTATAATTAGTGTTAATGATTATGTTATTAAGGTTAATGTAGGGGAAAAATTAACTAAAGATCAAATTGCTAATATCCTATTACAAACAGGTCAAATTTCATCATTAGATAATCTAGAATTAAAATCTGCATATTTTGATAGTCCTGATGTTGCAGGAGAATATGATTTAATTGTTTCAACACCTGATAAGGTATTTAAAAATGTTATTAGTGTTAATAAAACTAATTCATCTAATCAGGATAATAATTCTACAATAATTGATACAATAGATTATTCTATTCCAACAAAAAATGAAAATAAGGATAATACTAATTTATATATTATTTGTGCATCAGTTGGTATTATAATAATTTTATCTTTAGGCTTTGTATTATATAAAAGAAAGCATTAATTATTTTAAAAAATATTAATAATATAGTATAATATAGCCTGAAATGGAGTTAATAATATGCTAGATAATATATGTGCAATCGCAACCCCTTATGGAACAGGTGCTATTTCAATCATTAGATGCTCAGGTCCTAAGGCTATTGAATATGTTAATAATATTTTTAAAGGTAAGAATTTAAATAAGTGCCAATCACATACAATCCATTATGGTTTCATTTTAAATGATGGTGAGGTAGTTGATGAGGTATTATGCAATATTTTTAAAGCTCCAAATTCTTTTGATGGAGAAAATTGCGTAGAAATAAATTGCCATGGTGGACCATTTGTTACATCTGAGGTATTAAAGGTTTTATTAAAATCTGGATTTAGATTAGCTGAACGTGGTGAATTTTCTAAAAGAGCATTTTTAAATAAAAAGCTTGATTTAACTCAAGCAGAAGCTATTATGGATATAATTTCTTCTAATAATAAATTAGCTTTAAAATCTTCAACCAATTCATTAAGAAGTAAAACAGCTAATATGATCAAAGATTTTAGAGATAAAATATTACAAATACTAGCTGAAATAGAGGTTAATATTGATTATCCTGAATATGAGGATAGTGTAGAGGTTACTCACAAATATTTAACTCCAATCATTGATGAAATGTTAGAAGAAATGGAGCACATTTTAGATAATTCTAGTATATCAACAGTTTTAGTATCAGGTATTAAAACCGCAATAGTTGGCAAACCTAATGTTGGTAAATCATCACTTCTTAATATGCTATTAAATGAGGATAAGGCTATTGTTTCTAATATTGCAGGTACAACAAGAGATTTAGTTGAAGGAATGCTAAATATTAGAAATATTACCCTACATTTAATAGACACTGCAGGTATAAGAAAATCTGATGATTATGTTGAATCTATTGGTATAGAAAGAAGCGAAAAGGCTATAAAGGAAGCTGATTTAGTTTTATTAGTTTTAGATTCATCAAATGAATTAGAGGATGAAGATTATAAATTATTAGATTTAACTAAAGATAAAAAAAGAATCATTATTGCAAATAAAAATGATTTAACACCAAAATGGAAGCTAGATGATGTTATTTATATATCAGCTTTAAATAAAGAAGGTTTAGAAGAATTAGCTGATAAAATATATGAAATAACAAACATTGCTAATTTCAATGTAGATGATGATAAATATTTAAATAATGAAAGACAAGTTTCATTAATGGATAAGGCATATCAAGCATTAAAAAGTGCAAAAGAAGGCATTGAAAATGAAATTGATATAGCCTTAATTGATGTTGATATTAAAGAAGCATTTGATTCATTAGGAGAAATAACAGGTGATGCATATCCTACTGAATTAATTGATGCCTTATTTACAAAATTTTGTCTAGGAAAGTAATATAGCATAAAAGAAGAAGTCTCAGCGTTCAAGCTGAGACTTCTTTAATCTTTATATTGAGTTAGATTTTTTAAAGTGATATAATCTTGATTGTTTTGTGTAAACAGGAGATGTATTATGAAAAAGAAAGTAATGATTATTTCATTTGTTTCTATTGTTGCTATATTGTTTATATATTTTTTGATAATTATTTTACAGCCTGATGAGATTAAAAAAGATAATATTAAAAGAGCGGATGAATATTCTAAAATTGAATATTTTTTAGATTTAAAAAGAGACAATTGGCACTTGAATTATGGTTGTCAAAATCAATTCAAAGGTCTAGATTATGATGATTTTATTTTTGATGAAGATGACAAATTATATGATATTATGAAAAAAATTGAATATAAGGAAATAAATAAAAGAAATAAGGATTCAGAATATTTATACGAAGTTTTTGTTGCTTCAAAAGATGAAGATAATAAGATAAAAAAAATCTCTATATCTGCTTATGTTTATATTTATACTAATAACACAATTTGTACTAGTATTTTTGTTGGAGAAAGTTTTAGTATGGTAAGTAAGACTAGAACATATTTGTTAAATGATGAAGATTATGAAAAATTAACTAATGAATTAAATAATTTTTATAAGAATTTAGAAGTTCAAAATGATTAAAATAATAAGAGAGTCGCGTGACTCTCTTATTCATTATATTCAATTTTTAATAAATTATTTTCAATAGATATTTTAGCATATGCGTTACTTCTAATTGGAATTGTTGGTCCTAAATGGCCAAAATCACAATTAAATATCATTGGAACATTTAAATATTTTAATGATTCAATGTATGCATCTTTATCATACATTCCAAATTGTTCCATTCCATAAAACATAGATCTTCCAATAATGAATCCTGATACATTATTAAACCAACCAGTATTTTTTAATTGGAATAATCCTCTCATTATATCCATAGGATTCATTTCACAGGCTTCTAAAAAGAATATTATTTTTTCTTTACTATTTTTAGTGAATTCAGCTACGTTGTCAAATTTAGTACCGCTTAATGTTACTAAGCAATCTAAGCATCCACCCAATAGCTTTCCTTCAAATGGTTTATTATAATTATATGCTGATAGTTTATTTCTTTTATCTAAATGATATTTAGGATAAATTTCATCATCTTTTGATAATTGAAAGCTTTTATATCCTTTAAATATTTTTTTACCCTTTAGCATTTCGAATGTTTCTTTAACTTCATATTCATTAATATATAGTGAAGGAGCACATGGCCCATAAATGGATTCTAAATTAAGCTTTGTTGCAAGAGGTAAGATTAGATTTGTATTATCTGAATAGCCAATAAACCATTTTGGTTTAATATCTTTTAATTCATCAAAACTAATATATTCTAATATTTCACACATTACCTCTCCACCACCAACTGACCAAATAATGTCAGCATCTGATTTTAAGGCATCAATTATTTCTTTTGCCCTATCTAAAGCATTAGTAGAAGCACATGGATATTCTGATTTAAAAACATTTGGACCGATAATAATTTCTGCGTTTAATTTCTTTAAATTTTTAATTGCTTTTTCCATTCTTTCCTTATAAGGAGTAGTAGTTGTACCAAAAGATGGTGCAACTAAATATATTTTAGGATTATCTTTTATATAATTTGGCTTCATATCGTAAAACACCTCAATTAATTATATCATATTCTATTTTATTTTTAGTTAAGTTTTGCTATAATTTATAAGGAAGAATTATAACAAAGGTGAACGATTATGTCATTTAAAGAAACATTTTTAAAAATAATGGGTTTTAAGAAGAAAAAACATCAAAGACCTGGAGTTATTGGATATTATCCATCTAGACCTTTTGATAGCTTTAAGTATTCTTTAATATATGCAAATGAAAAATTAATATCTGAATCTGATGATGAAAAAACAGCTAAGGTTATTGTTTATACAAGAGAATATAAACAAACAACCTTTATTAATGTTTTAGTTTATGATGAAGAAGGATTTGATCCTAAAAACTATACATATGATGTTATGAAAAGAAATCTATTAGAATATGGTATTACACCAGCTAAAAATAGTGTAGTATTAATTCTTTTCCAACATTATAATGATAATACTGTAAAAATGGCAAAGAGTTTCTGTAATAGTGATAAGGAGCATTTTGAGCAAGCTTTAATTTATAATGCAAAGGAAGGACAGGTTGATTATTATAAGCCTGTTCCAAATTATTATAAATTATATAGTATTATGTGTGAGGATTTATTCTTTGATTTAGCATTTATTGATGAATTGCAGGATTAATTATGAGAAGATTAACAAGAAAAACATTAATTATTATAATTTTAATAGAATTAATATTAGGTGTTGTTTTAATTTTTGCAACAACAAAGGCAACAGATATTGCCTCAAAGGTTTTATTAGTTGCGACAGTTGTTGATTTTATTGCCTTAACATTTACTGTTCAAGCTTTAGGATTTAAAAGCTTCAAACCTAAAAGAATTAAATATCCAACAAAGGATTATAAATCAAAATATGAATTTGATGATTTATCAAAGATATTAACTCTTAATGGCTTTAAAATGACAAAAAGAAATTATGGCGATACTTATTTATTAATTGATAATAAGACAGCTATTAAAATTTCTTTAATTAGTGATTATAATACTTATTTTGATAATGAACAAAATGAGGATAATAATAAACCAAATAGTGGCTTAGATAAGTGTGAAAAATTTATTGGAATTGAAATTTTTAAAGAAATTGATGAAGCTAATTTAGATAAAATTCCACTTTTTACTATTCAAGGTAAAAATGTTTATTTCACTGCTCTTTTATATCAAAATGAATAGAGCTTTAAGTGCTTAAATTATGAATTACCAAATGAGGATTTTTCTCTTTCATTTGATAAAGCAATGAATATTTTAAATATGCAAGAAGAAGATGATTTAAATGTGGAGCAATAGACGTCCAAATTATTCTGATCAAATTAGAGTAAATAGGGGCTTATATTATCATTATGGTATTTATGAAAGTGATGATGTTGTTTATCAATTTGCATCACCTGAGGGAGCTGAAATTTCTCCTGAAACTGCAACAATAAATACTATTAGCCTTGAAGGCTTTTTAAAGGGTGGGGTCTTAGAGGTTAGAGATTATACTTCAGAAGAAGAAAAAATAAAAAAATCACCTGATGAAATAATTGAATATGCTAAGAATCATTTAGGTGAAATGGGTTATGATTTAATTAATAATAATTGTGAGCATTTTGCTAATAGAGCGACATTTGGAAAATCAGAAAGCTCACAAGTAAATAATATATTTTCATTGTTGGGGGGACTTTTTAAATGAGACTAGGAATTGATGTTGGTGGTACTACTGTAAAGATTGGAATAATCGATGATAAAAAGATTATAAGAAGCTTTGCGATACCCACAAAAAAAGAAACTTTGTTTAAAGACATTTATGAGGCAGTAAAGGATGAGAAGAATATCGAATTTATCGGATTTGGACTTCCTGGTACTGTAAAGGACAATTACATTGTTAATTTACCAAATATTGGCATTAAAGATGTTGATATTAATGAAGAATTCAAAAAATATTTTCCAAATGTAAAAATCGCATCAACAAATGATGCAAATGCTGCAGCATTAGGTGAATCAATTGCTGCATCTAAATTTAAATCAACATACTTTATTACATTAGGCACTGGTGTTGGTGGTGGATATGTTTATAATGGAAGCTTAGTTAATGGTTCACATGCATGCGCTGGAGAGGTAGGACATTCTTTTATTGATCCAGTTCATAATTTTAAATGTGGATGTGGACTTAATGGCTGCTTAGAAACTGTATCTTCAGCAACTGGTGTTGTAAGACTTGCTAAAACATATAAGGATAAATTTAAAACAAATATTGATTTTGATACTGTTTCTTGTCAAAAGGTATTTGAAGCAGCTAAATCAGGTGATGAATTAGGTCTTTATGTTGTTAATATGATGGCAGATTATTTGGGAATAGCTTTAGCAAATATTGCTGTATGCTGTGATGTTGATGCCTTTATTATCGGTGGTGGCGTAATGGCTGCTGGAGATTTTTTATTAGATAAAATAAAGGAAAGCTATGTTCGTCATGCACATTATGGTGTAAGAAATATTGAAATTTATAAAGCTTCTTTAGGTAACCAGGCAGGTATGTTAGGAGCTGCTTATTTAGATGAGTAAAATTAAAGAGAATTTATGTAAATCATATAAACCAGAAATAATGAACTGCCCTTTTTGTAAAGCTAAGCTTGTTTATAAGCATGCTGTTTCAAATAAGGTAATTCAGTTTTCTAATGCGAGATTTATTAGAATTAAAAATTTAGGATATGCATGTCCTTGCTGTAATAATTCTCATATATATTTTTCTCAAACAGCAACTAAACTTGCTTTTAAGGGCTCTACTTATTCAGCAAAAACTGTTTGTATGATTGATTATTATAAGAAGAATAATTATGGTAGAGAAGAAATATGTGACCTTTTAACTGCAAAGGGATTAATAATTTCTAATAGAAATATCGATATTATTTATAATAAAATTGAAGAGGTACTAAATCAAGACTATGATAAGATTATTAAAGATGCTTATCAAAGGATGCTTGATGAATATAAAGAAATAAGAATTAGTGTTGATTTAATAACTATAAATGAAGTATGTTATGTAATATTATATGATTATTTTACATCTGAAAAATTAGCTATTTGGATATTTAATGGATTAGAAGATCCTAAATTAGAAGAATACTTAGATAAATATATATCTAGTAAATATAATATAACTGTATTAGTAACCATTAGAAATGTATCAAAATTCTATTCGATGGTTAAGAAGAATTTATCATCTTCAACGAAGATAATTTCCTTTGAAAAGTTCTAATTAAATATTATTCGAAGGAATTGTTATTTTTAACCCAAAAATTTGCCGAATTTTTTTCGGCATTTTTTTATTTTTATTGAATATTATTTTGACATAGTTTTTAGTTTATGTTAAAATAACTATGTTATTAATAAAGGAAGAGTGATAAATTATGGAATTAAAGTTAGACGAGTACGACAAGAAGATAATTAGCTATTTACAAGAGGATTCATCTATATCTAATATTGAATTATCAAAAAAGATAGGTTTAGCTCCTTCATCATGTTTATTGCGTGTGAAGAATTTAAAAGAACAGAAGGTTTTAAAGCAATTTACAGCTGTAGTTGATGAAAAAATCTTAGGATTTGAAATCACTTGCTTTGTTAAGGTAGCTATGGCTCCTTTAAATAGAGAAACATCTACTCAGTTTATTGATGAGGTTAATAAAATTCCTGAAGTAACAGAATGTTATACAATTACAGGTGAGGCAGCATTTATGCTTAAGATTGTTGCTAAAAACTTCCAATACTATAGAAATTTTATCTTTGATAAGCTTTTGAGTGTTCCACATGTATCAAATGTTGAAACTTCAATTGTTGTCGCAACAGAAAAGAAAACTAATTTAATACCATTAGATTAATTGGGGGCTTATAGCCCCTTTTTAAATTTATGGGTGATTTTGAGTTTAAATTTTAGCTATAATTTGTTAAAATATAATAAGTTGAAGAGAGGTTTTTCTTATGTATAAAGCTAATTACCATACCCATATGAGATTTTGTAATCATGCTGTTGGTGATGTTAAGGATTATGTAGAGGCAGCAATTAAATATGGACTTATAGAATTAGGTATGACAGATCATGGTCCTATTCCATCATATTTTATGAATGAAGAAGATTATAAAAGAACAATAAGCTATGAAAATATGAAGGAAGAAGAGGTTTCTTTATACTTAAAGCAAATAGAGGATTGTCAAAAAATATATGGTAATAAGATTAAGATATTAAGTGGATTTGAAGTTGAATTTTTAGAAAAACAAAAATCTTTTTATGAGAATTTAAGAAAAAAAGTGGATTACTTAAATTTAGGAATTCATTTTTATGAATATAATGGTAAATTATATGATACATATAATGAGGTTACATATGATTCTTTAGATGGTTATTTAGAAACTGTAAAAAAAGCATTAAATACAAATATATTTAATACTTTAGTTCACCCAGATTTATTTATGTATAGATATAAAGATATTAATGGTAATTGGAATTTTGATGAAAAGTGTGAATATGTAACAAGAGAAATTATTAAAGAATGCATTAAGCATGATGTTTATGTTGAAATAAATGCAAATGGATTAAGAAAAGCAGCTGATATTTATGATAGATCTACTTGGAAATATCCTTATGTCAGATTTTGGGAAATCGCAAAGGAATACAAGGATTTAAAAATACTTATTGGCGCTGATGCACATGAACCATTCCGCTTATTTAATGAAAATGTTAGGGAAGTCATTAAATTTAGTGAGGAATTAGGTTTAAATATAAAAGAAAAGATGGAGATTAAGCATTGAGAAGTTATAGTATTAAGGACAATTATACATTTTTTAAATATGATAATTCAAAGGAAATGTATGATAATTTATATGATTTATTAAATGATGGATATGAAATAAGTGATTCATTTAATTTATCAGTTGAATTAAAGAAAAATGAAAATTACATATTGTTAAGCTTTATAGATTCAGAAATTAATGAAAACATAAAGGAAAATATTAAACGGGTATATAAGGAAGAAAAAATAGTTTTACCTGATTTTTCAGATTGCCAGCTTGGAATAATTTCTGGCTTTAGAAAGAATTTTGGTTATGATTTTAAATATCCAATAATTGATGGTGTATTTGATAAGAAATATAAAAAGATGATTATTCTAGTTTTAGATGGATTAGGAAGCAATATTTTAATTAATAATTTAGATGATAATTCATTTTTAAAAAGACATTATTTAAAAACAATTCATTCAATTTATCCATCAACTACAGCCGCATCAACAACTGCGATGAAATCAGGTTTAAGCCCTTATACAACAGGTTGGACAGGCTGGGAAAACTATTTTAGAGAAATAAATAAAAATATTGTTTTATTTACAGGAAGAGATTCAATAACTGATGAATTATCAGGAATTACAGCTTATACTCAAATGCCTTATAAGCCTTTTTATCATGACATGGATAGAGTAAAAGGATATACAGTAGAACCTGATTTTAGTAAGGAAGATAGAAAAATTGATGATGTGTTAGATGAAAGCTTAAAATTAAATAAGCTTGATGAGCTTCAGGTTCAATATGTATACGATACAGAACCAGATCATTTAATGCATGAGCTTGGACCTTATGATGAGAAAATTAAAAAGCTTTTAAAGGAATATGATTTAAAAATAGAAGAATATGCTAAAAAACTTACACCTGATACATTATTAGTAATTACGGCTGACCATGGTCATAGAGCTGTTAAGCCTATTGATATTTACAATGCAAAGGTAATTAATGAATTATTAGATAGAAAGCCTACAAATGATGCTAGATGTGTAACATTTAAGGTTAAAAAGGATAAGAAAGAAAGATTTGAATTTATCTTTAATTCATTATTTAAAGGATATTTTGAATTATATAAAACAGAAGATGCGATTGAAAAAGGCTTCTTTGGATTAAAGGATGATATTAGATCAGAAAGAATAGATGATTTCTTAGCTGATTATATTGCCTTTGGTATTAATGATAGATATATTAATTATAAAAAAGAGCCTGATTTTATATTTAAATCACATCATGCTGGTATAACAAAAGATGAAATGGAAGTTCCAGTTATAGTTTATAGGAAGTAATATTATGTTTTTTCAAATTAAATCAGTTTTATCTGATGGCATAGCTATCGGAAATATTAAGAAAATAAATGTTAATACAAATTATTTAAATGATGATAGCGAAGAAACTGCTTTTCAAAATGCGATTACTAAATCATTAGCTCAAATTGATAAAATGATGGAAGAGAATAAAGAGCTAGATGATTATTTAGTTGCTTTAAAGCTAATGATTAGTGATAAAACATTAATTAGTGGTGTTAAATCTTTAATTCATGAAGGATATAAAGCATATGATGCTGTTGAAAAAATAATGAATATGCATATAGCTGAATTAAATTTATCAACATCTGCATATCTAAAGGAAAGAGTTGCTGATTTAAGGGATATAAAAGAAAGAATCTTAAATAATTTAGGAAATAATTCAATTAATGAGTTAAATAAATCATATATAATTTTTGTTAATGAATTAAATCCAACTGATTTAATTTTCCATAAGAAAAATATTTTAGCTATTATTGCTAAGCATGGTGGATATACATCACATTCAGCTATTTTAGCAAGAAATTGGGGCATTCCATATATAATTTATGATAATGATTTAGAAGATGGTGAAAATGTCATTTTAGATACTTTTAAAATGAGATTGATAACTAAGCCAACTCAAGAAGAAATCTATGATTATAAGCTTGAAATTGCTAAAAGAGAAGGATTTGTAAAAAAAGCAATTAAGCATGATGGCTTTGATTTTTTAGCAAATGTTGGTTCTAATTTTGATTTAGAAAATGTTTGCCAATATGGCTTTGACGGTATTGGCTTATATAGAACTGAATTAATATTTATGAATAGTGATAAGCCTTTAAGCTTTGATGAGCAATATTTAATATATAATAAGGCATCTAAAATGCTTAATGGAAAGCCAATTACCTTTAGAATTTTTGATATTGGTGATGATAAGAGATTATCATATATTAAAACGCATAAAAAGGGTGTGGATAATTATGTTAAGAATCAGGAATTATTCATTACTCAAATTAAGGCATTATTAAAGGCTAATGAAGGAAATATTAAGATTATGTTTCCTATGATTGAAACACCTTCTGAATTTAATTTTTTAAGAGAATGGGTAATAAATATTGCCAAGGAAAATAATTATAATGTGCCTAAATTAGGTATGATGCTTGAAACTAAGGAAGCTTTAGAGCATATTAGCGAATTTAAAAATGTAGATTTTATTTCTATTGGTACAAATGATTTAACTCATGATATTTATCATATTAGTAGGGATAATGCATTAGATTTATTTTCACATTATATAAATGATTTAACTGTTAAATTAAAAGCTGTTGTAGAATACGCAAAAGAAAATAATATTTATTTAAGTGTATGTGGTGAATTAGCTTCAATTCCAGCTGCGGCTTTAAAATTTTATGAGATTGGAATTAGAAATTTATCTGTCTCACCATCAATGATTAGAACGTTAAATTCTATTTATACTGATTTTATTAATAATAAATAATTTTAATTGGATTTTTACTTTTATTATTTTGTTATTTTTAGTATAATTACTTGTGTGCTATTTAGCATAAAGAAAGATTGGAGATATTATATGAGTACATTAGTTATTGTAGGCTCTCAATGGGGAGACGAGGGCAAAGGTAAAATTACAGATTATATTGCCCAAGAATCTGATGTTGTTGTAAGAAGTCAAGGCGGAAATAACGCAGGACATACAATTACATTCGGTGGTGAAAAATTCGCATTAAGAAGTATTCCTTCTGGAATTTTTAATCCAAAAATTAAAAATGTAATGGCCAATGGTATGGTTATTAATCCTAAGCAAATGTTAGAAGAATTAAAGGGATTAGAGGAAAGAGGAATTAAGGATTATCAATTATTTGTATCTAATCGTGCTCATGTTGTAATGCCTTATCATCAAGCACTTGATGGAGCGTATGAACAATTTAAGGGTGATAAGAAGATTGGTACTACAAAGCGTGGTATTGGTCCTTGTTATGCTGATAAGGCTAATAGAATTGGTATTAGAATTTGTGATTTAATTAATCCAGAGGTATTCAAGAAGGTTTTAAAGGATACTTTAACAATTAAGAATATGGAATTAAAGATGTTAGGTCTTCCTGAATTTTCTTTTGATGAAATTTATAATGAATATGTTGAATATGGTAAGAAAATTAAACCATTCGTATGTGATACATCTTTATTATTAGAAGAAGAAATTGAAAAGAATTCTAAGATATTATTTGAAGGTGCACAAGGTGTTATGCTATGTCTTGATCATGGTACATACCCATATGTAACATCTTCATCACCTACAGGTGCTTCAGTACCTTTAAATGCTGGTATTGCCGCAAGAAATATCAATAATGTTTTAGGTATTTGTAAGGCTTATACTACAAGAGTTGGTGAAGGTCCATTCCCAACAGAGCTTGATGGCGATTTAGCAACTTATATTAGAGAGCGTGGCCATGAATATGGTACAGTAACTAAGCGTCCAAGAAGAGTTGGCTGGTTAGACTGTGTTGCTTTAAATTATGCAAGAAGAGTTGCTGGTATTAATTATTTATCATTAATGCTATTTGACGTATTATCAGGCTTAGATAAGATTAAGATTTGTTATGCTTATGAGCTAGATGGAAAGGTTATTAATACTGTTCCTGCATCTTTAGATGATTATTCTCGTTGTAAGCCAGTTTATTTAGAAATGGATGGCTGGAAGGAAGATATTACTAATGTAACATCTTTTGATGAATTACCTATAAATGCAAAGAAGTATTTAAGAAAAATTGAAGAATTAACAAAGACTGAAATTGTTATTTTCTCAGTTGGTCCTGATAGATTACAAACTATTAAATTAAAGGAAATTTTTTAATTGAAAGAAAAATTATTAATTTCTTCTTGTCTTTTAGGTAATAACGTTAAATATAATGGTAAAAATAATTATGTAGAAGGAATTTATAAATTAAAGGATTTATATGATTTAGTTATTGTATGTCCTGAGGTTATGGGTGGCCTTAGTATCCCAAGAATTCCATCTGAAATAATTAATGATGAAGTAATCAATAAAGAAAAAATAAATGTAACTAAAGAATTTAATAAGGGTAAGGATATTGTATTAGATTTAGTAAAAAAATATGACATCAAAAAAGCCTTATTAAAGGATGGTTCACCATCATGTGGTTCAACATATATTTATGATGGAACATTTACAGGAAAAAGAATAAAAAGCCTTGGAATTACTTCAAGATTTCTAAAAGAATTAAATATAAAAATTTATACAGAAAATAATTGGATGGAGCTATTAAAATAGCTCCATTTTCGATTGTAAATTATTTAAAAAAATGTAAAATATTATTAGAGTATATTTTTGGAGATTTTAATATGAGAGAGCCTAGATGTAATAATATTGTACCATCTAAAAATTTATGGGAGATTGCCATTGATTTTCTTGGTAAAATTGATAAAAAATTAATTGATTTTAATTTAAAGCTTGCCTATATAATGTATAAGGTTTGCAGAATAGAAAAGATACCTTATAATGTAACTTCTAAATTAGTTTTTTTAAGCTGCTTTAATGATGTTGGTAAATTATATGAATTAGAAAATAAAACTGATTCAACAATTGAAACCTATTTGTTTTTAAAATATTTTTCACCTGTTAAGGATTATACAATTATTTTACTTGATCAAAATAAAACAAGAATTTCTATTCCTGCTATTAAAGGATTAGTTTATAAAGCATGTAAGGATTATACTAATTATTTATTAAAAACCAATAATAAAGAAGAAGCATTAAAAGCTATTTTAGAAAATAAAAGTGAATATAAGCTAATTGATATTAAAGCATTAGAGATTTTAACTAAGAAAAATGATTTAATATATGAATTTAATTCATATCATTATAAGACTATAGTTTATAAATATATTTCTAAAATGATTTTTTCTGGTAAGGAAAAGAATAAATTCATTTTAATGCTATCATCACTTTTTGAAATGTATAGTGCTCAAACATTATATCATTCTAAGGTTACAGCAATTATATCTTATATGCTTGCTAAAGAAATGCATTTAAAGAATAAAAGAGCTAAAAAGCTATATATAGCTGGATTATGTCATGATTTAGGAAAGGTTTGTATTCCACTTAAAATATTAGAAAAGCCTGATAAATTAACAGATAGAGAATTTAGTATAATGAAAAAGCATGTTAGCTATACAAAAGATATTTTAAATTCTAAAATGGATTATGAAATAGTTGAGCTTGCTTATCGTCATCATGAAAAGCTAGATGGTTCTGGTTATCCTAATAAGCTTTCAAAGGATTATTTAACAATTGATCAGCGCATTTTAGAGGTTTCGGATATTATTAGTGCTTTAATAGCTAAAAGAAGCTATAAGGAAGCTTGGGATATTGATAAAACAATTGAAATCTTAGATGATTTAGTTAATAATGGAAAGATTGATAAGGATGTTGTTGAAACATTTAAAAAGAATCAAAAGAAGATTTTAAAAACTACAGATGATTTTACAAATCAAGCCTTAAAAACATATGAAAAGATTAATAAGGAAAGAGAAAATCTAATTAGAAAAAAGAATAATAATGATGCAAAAATGGTACAATGATACCATTTTTTGTTTTTTATATAATTTAAATATTATTTAAAGTATGTTAAAATAAATAAAAGAATAAAAAAAGGGAGATAAAAAATATGATAGATGCAAAAGATTTAAAATGTACTTGCTGCGGCGAGACAGGAACAATGAGAGAATTTATTAAGGTGGGAGATTATTTACAATTATTACAGGATGGCGTAACTTCTAAGGATAATTATAGAAGATATGTTTGTTCAAAATGCTCACATGTAGATTTTTATTGGTCATGTGTTGAGGAAACATTAAAAAAGGAAAGCCAATTAAAGCTTTATGAAAAGTTTGTTGTTGATATTAATGATAGATTAAGTAAAGCATTTTTAGATGTTACAACTAAGATTAGAGCAAGATATCAAATGATTTATGATAAGGAATTAAAGGATACTGATTCTAATGAAAAATTACGGGTTGAAGCTAATATGAATATGCTTGATAAGATTATTACTAATTTAAAAAATGTAATGATTTATATTGGACCTTTTTCTGTTGTTAAGGGTGAATTAGTTTTACATGGTAATAAGGGAATTGAAAATATCCTATTAAAGACTATTATGGGTGATGTATCACTTGAGTATGATGATGAATTGAAGGTATTGTGTGATTATTTATTAAGCTTTAAAGAAACAGGTGCATCTGAAATTTATAGATCAGCTGCCCAAAAGCGTTATGAAAAATCAGGATATAAATATACACTTGAGGATGCATTCTACCGTTTAATGAATTTTAAATTCGCATACATGGTTGCTAATGGTAAGAATAAATTAATTAAGTTAATTACATTTGCAAAGGATGATGCCTTTGTAACTGATTTTGATAGAAAATATTTTGATGAAATGAAAAAGCAAGTATTAAAGATTGAAATGCCAAGTATCTAGGAGGTTTTATGAAAAATGATAAAAGAATAGACCTTTCTACTAATCATCAAATAGCTTTATTAGAAAAATACTATGATGTTGATAGAACAAAAAAAGAAATTAATGTTAAATTGTATTATGATAAAGCTTCTGAATTATTAAATTTTTCAGTTGGTGATATTGGAAAAGAAATGTTTGATAATAGCGTATTAGAAAAAATTACAGAGATAACAGATCAATTTCCATCAGATTATAGGGCTAATATCATTTTTGTAGTTACTGATTTTGAAGGATATACAGTTGAATTATTAAATGAAAAGTTAATTGATATAATTGATATCAATAATTTCAAAATTATAAAAAATAGAAAATACACCTGGCTTACTGCAGCTATATTAGTTTTAGTTGGATTTGTTTTATTATTAACATTAGGTATGGCTAGGCACTTTAACTGGTTTGGTGATGGTATAAAAAAAGAAGTATTTGAAGAAATGCTTAATATTACAAGCTGGGTATTTATTTGGCAGGCTGTAACAATTTTGTTTTTACAACCATCTAATTTATCTAAAATAGGATTTAAGATAATTAGAAGTATAAATTCAGTAAGCTTTATGGATAAGAATTTAAATTGTTTATCAAAATTAAGTAAGGATGATGTAATAGAAAACTGGGAAAGTGATAGTAGAACTAAATCATATAGAAAGGTTTTATTATTAGTATCTTCAACAGCGATATTCGCGTTAGGCTTATATAAATTAAGTCAAATAATTGTTGATTTAATTACTGTAGATAAAATGGATGGCCTTTCATTCCTTTCATATATGGTTGATGTAATATTAATTTTATCTTATACTTTTGCAGGCCTTGCAGGATTTTATAAATATCTTAATAAAAACAAATTTAGAAAGTTTGCTAAATTTTTTAGTGTTATATTAGGTTTGGTTATTTTATTTTCAATTGTAGGAAGTATCATTTCTTTCCAAGTAAATACTTTAATTTCTAATTTAATTAGCTTATTGGTATATGGAATATATATTTTCTCAATATATGCTCCAGACAGTAAAAAAATAAAAGAGAATAAAGAAAATAAATCGAATTAAAAAAATTGTGATAAAATATAATATATAGAACTTATCTTTAAAGAAAGGAGTAATTAAAATGTATTCTTTAGAACAATTAGAAAAATATGATTATTTTAAAAATCTTTTAAAAACTAATAAATTAGATTATGTTTTAGATTCCTTAACTGGTGTTATTAGTAGAAGATATATATTAGAATTTGTTAAAGAATTAATAAAAAATGAAATTCATTTTACAATGGCTATTGTTGATTTAGATTATTTTAAAGATATTAATGATAATTATGGTCATGTTATAGGAGATTATATATTAGAAGCATTCGCTAATGATTTATCAACATTTGTTGGTGAAAAAGGCCTTGTTGGAAGATATGGTGGAGATGAATTTATGATTGTAGTTTTCGGTATGAATGATTATGATCATATTCATTTATTCTACGAATCTATTTTTAAGAAAAATGTTTTAAGAAAGCATTATAATTACTTAGATAAAGATATTTTCTTAACAGGAACAATAGGAAGTGCGGCATATCCTGATGATGCGAAAGATTATGATGGATTATTTGCAATTTCAGATAAAACATTATATAGAGGAAAAATTAAAGGAAGAAATTGCTATATAATATATGTTCCTGAAAAGCATCGGAATTTAAAAATTGAAAAGCTTCATAATGATGATTTAGCAACAATTATATTTAATATAAATGCTGTATTTGAATCTCATTCATCATTTGATCAAAAATTAACTGAAATATCAGCATATATTAAAGATAATTTGATGCTAGATAAGATTTATTATATTGATTTAAATAAGAATTTCTATGATATGGAAACTATGGAGCTTCTAGCTAGAGATATTGATTTAGATTCAATTAAATTTAGTAATGATCTATATAAAAGAGATTATGCTGGTGAGGTTAATAAAATGTCATTTGGTCCAGCGATTAAAGATGATAAATTAGCTTCAGTATTAATAACAAAAATATTCCCTAATAATAATGATAGAGGCTATTTAGTTTTTGGCTTACATAGAGCTGAAATGATTTGGCAAAATAAAGAAATTGCGATTTTATTATATTTAGCAAAAGCAATTGCTTTAGAATTAGCGAATAAAAAATAAAAAAAAGAAGGGCTGCGAGGGATGCCCTTCTTTTTCTATATTAAGAGAGGAGAATTAGATGTTAACAACGACATTAACATCTTTTTTATTTTTGTCGAATGGAATAATATTTCCGTTAATTTCTTTATTATCAACAATCATTTGATACTTACCTGTAGCATTGTTGTTGATAGTAATATTATATTTAACGCCTCTAAATACTCTTTCAACTGAGGCATTTTTAATTTCTTTTGGTAGATGTGGATCAATCATTAATCCATCATAATCTGGTTTAATACCTAAGATTGCTTGGCTTGCGGCATACATTGTCCAAGAAGCAGTACCAGTAAGCCAGCTGTTTTTAGCTTCACCATAATTCTTAGCATCTCTTCCTGCGATAGTTTGAGAATAAATGTATGGTTCTGTTTTATGTATTTCAGAAACTTCCTCTAAATATGCAGGACAGTTTTTCTTATATACATCAAATGCTCTTTCATTATTTCCAATTACAGTATTTGCAATAACAATCCATGGGTTGTTATGACAGAATACAGAACCATTTTCTTTATATCCTTTAGGATATGATGAAACTTCACCAAGCTCTACATGATATTCTTTGTAGCATGGATGAAGAATTTCAACACCATAATCATTAGTTAGAATCTTTTCAACAGAATCTAATGCTTTCTTACCGAAGCCTAAATTCTCACCAATTCTAGCCATTGTACAGAAGCCTTGTGGTTCAACATAAATTTGACCATCTTCGCATTCCTTACTACCAACCTTATTTGAGAAGGCATCATAAGCTCTAACGAACCAATCTCCGTCCCAACCATATTTGATAGTAGCATCTTCGATATTCTTAACTTCTTTAAGAATATTGGCAGCTTCATCAGCTTTTCCAATATTCTTAAGGATGGTAGCAAACTCTTTTCCATAAAGAACGAACATGCCAGCAATAAATACTGATTCAGCCTTGCCTGATTCAAAGTTAGAAGCAGTTTGGAATGATTCACCTGGAGTTTTTGAGAAGCAGTTAAGGTTTAAACAATCATTCCAATCGGCTCTTCCAATAAGTGGAAGTCCATGTGGTCCTTTATGTGTGATGATAAAGTTAATAGAAGCTCTTAAGTGATCAATAAGTGGTTTTTCTGAGCCTTCCTTATTATTGAAAGGAGTAGGGTCAGTTAAAATAGTATAATCACCAGTTTCCTTTATATATTGGCTTACAGCCGCGATTAACCATAGTGGGTCATCGTTGAATCCACCGCCAATATCAGCATTACCACGCTTAGTAAGTGGTTGATATTGGTGGTAGGTAGAACCGTCTTCAAATTGAATAGAAGCAATATCTTTAATTCTTTCTCTTGACTTTTCAGGAATTAAATGTAGGAATCCTAATAAGTCTTGGCAGCTATCTCTAAAGCCCATTCCACGACCAGTACCACTTTCATAGTAAGATGCTGATCTTGACATATTGAATGTAACCATACATTGATATTGATTCCAAATGTTAACCATTCTATCAAATTTTTCATTATTAGATTTTACATGTAATGTAGATAATAAGCTTGTCCACTTATTATTTAATTCCCTGAAAGCCTTCAAAACCTTTTCTTTTGTGCTATATTTTTCTTGAAGGAGAACGGCACGTTTTTTATTTATAACATCTAAAGTTTCAAATTTTTCTTCTTCAGGGTTTTCTACATATCCTAATTGGAATACAATTGTTTTTTCTTCACCTGGTTTTAAAGTGATGTTAAACATATGTGAAGCAATTGGTGCCCAACCAGAAGCAATAGAATTAAATGATTTTTTATTTAGAACAGCAGTAGGATCTACCCATGAATTATATAATCCTAAGAATGTATCTAAATCAGAATCAAATCCATCGTGCTTTTCATTTGTATGGAAGAAAGCATAATGATTTCTACGTTCTCTATATTCTGTCTTATGGTAAATTGTTGTATCATCAACCTCAACCTCACCGATATTCCAGTTTCTTTGGAAGTTAGTTTGATCATCAACGGCATTCCATAAGCACCATTCAATTACACCATGAAGTGTAATATTTTTCGTTTCGTTACTGTTGTTAGATAATGTTATTTGGTTAATCTCGCATAAATCATTCAACGGAACAAAGCATAAAAGTTCACATTTTAAATTATTCTTTTCACTTTCAAATATAGAATAGCCTAAGCCGTGTCTACATTTGTAGCTATCAAGCTTTGTCTTCATTGGTAGGAAGCCTGGATTCCAAATAGTGCCATTATCGTTTATATAATAATATCTTCCACCATAGTCTCTTGGTACATTATTATATCTAAATCTTGTAATACGTCTTAGCTTTGCATCCTTATAAAAGCTATATCCACCACATGTATTACTCATCAAACTGAAGAAGCCATCTTGACCATAATAGTTAATCCATGGAAGTGGTGTATTATAATTTGTTATGACATATTCACTTTTTACGTCATCAAAATATCCGAATTTCATTATTCTAACCTCATTTACGAAAACGTTTAAGTAACTCTGCTTTTATTATATATTCGGTAAAAGCGAATTGTCAACAAGATTTTTTTAAGTTTTTCTATTTTATTTATAATAAAAAAATATTTTTCTTATCTATTGACTTTGAATTTTGCATAAAATATAATTAAAATGCGTAAACGTTTTAGAAGTGGGTGAAAAGAGTTATGGTAAGAATTAAAGATATTGCTACAAAATGTGGAGTCTCAATTGCTTCTGTTTCAAAAGCATTAAGTGGAAATTCTGATTTAAACCCATTAACAGCTGAACATATTAGAGAAGTTGCAAAGAAAATGGGATATGTTCCTAATTCTTCTGCAAGATTATTAAAAACTAATAGAAGCTATAATATTGGTGTTTTATTTGTTGATGATACAAGCTCAGGCCTAGGCCATGAATATTTTTCATCTATTTTAAACTCTATAAAAGAAGAAGCTGAAAGTAATGGATATGATATTACTTTTATTTCACATCGTTTTAAGAATAATTCATTAACATTTTATGAGCATGCTAAATATAGAAATGTTGATGGTGTAATTATTGCAAGTGTAGATTTTAAGGATAAGGAAGTTATTGAGCTTGTTGAAAGTGAAATTCCAACAGTTACAATTGATTATGAATTTAATGGCAAAACATCTGTCGTTTCTGATAACGTACAGGGTGAGGCTGATATTGTTGAATATTTAGTTAAAATGGGTCATAGGAAAATTGCCTTTATTAAAGGTGATGATACATCTGTTACTCAAAAGAGACTTACAAGCTTCTATAGAAGCTGTAAGGATAATGGTATAGAAGTTAAAGAAGAATATATAAAAGATGGTAGATACCATTTACCTAATATCAGTGGTGTTATAACAAGAGAGCTTTTAGCGTTAGATGATAAGCCAACTGTTATTATTTATCCAGATGACTATTCATTATTAGGTGGTATAACTGAAATTGAAAAGCATGGATTAAAAATTCCTGATGATATTAGTATTGTAGGTTATGATGGTATCAAATTATCTAGATTATTAAGACCTATTATTACAACTTATGTTCAAAATTCTACTGAAATTGGTAGAAAATCAGCTAAAAAGCTAATTGAATTAATTGAAACTCCAAAAACAGCTTTACCTGAAACTATTTTTGTTAAAGGCTATTTACAAGAGGGTAAAACTGTTAAAGACATAAATAAATAATATTAATAAAAAGATAATGATTCTTCATTATCTTTATTTTTAGGAGGACTAAATGTTCGATAAGGATTTTATTTTTGGTGCTGCCACAGCTGCATACCAAATTGAAGGTTCTATTGATGCTGATTTTAAATGTGAATCTATTTGGGATAGATTTACAAAGAAAAAGGAAAACATCATTGATGGTAGTGATGGAAGTGTTGTCTGTGATAGCTATAGAAAGTATAAAGACGATGTAGCTATTTTACATGATTTAGGTGTTGATGCTTATCGTTTTAGTATTGCATGGACTAGGGTTATTAATGAACATAATGAGCCTAATTTAAATGGAATTAATTATTATGTTAATTTATGCAAAGAATTAATTAATAATAATATAAGACCTATTGTTACTTTATATCATTGGGATATGCCACAGTTTTTAGATGATTTAGGTGGCTTTTTAAACGATGATATTGTTAATTATTTTGAAAAATATACTGATATTGTAACTAAGTCATTAAATGGATTAGTTAAGGATTATATAACTATAAATGAGCCACAATGCATTATGTTTATGGGACATGATGCTTGTATGTTCGCTCCTGGTACTAAATATAATGATAAAGAAATGCTAAAGGCTATTCATAATTTGTTGAAATGTCATGGCGTTGCGACTAAGGTTATAAGAAAAAATGTGCCAAATTCTACTGTAGGATTTGCACCTTGCTCAAGACCTCTTGTTCCATCATATAATGATAAGCTTTTAGAAGAAAAATGCTATGATAAATATTTTACATTAGATAGAAGCTTTGAATATTCTAATTCAGTTTCTATTTATTCTGATCCTATTTTTTTAGGTGATTATCCTAAAAATTATTATACTGATTTTAAAGATGTTCTTCCTGAAATTACAAAAGAGGATTTAGAATTAATTAGTCAGCCAATTGATTATATTTATCAAAATATATATTCAGGTAATTATTATTCCTTAGATAAAAATTCAAATTTAGTTAAGAATGATTTTTATGCTGGCTATCCAACTGGAAATATTGATTGGCTTCAGGTTGTTCCTCAAGCTTTATATTATGGACCTAAATATTTATATCAAAGATATAAAAAGCCAATTATTATAAGTGAAAATGGCTTTTGTAATGTTGATTTTATATCACTTGATGGTAAGGTTCATGACCCTCAAAGAATCGATTATGTTAATAGATATTTAGCCGAATTAGAAAAAATATCAAAAGAAGTACCTATTAAAGGCTATTTATATTGGAGCTTATTTGATAATTTCGAATGGAATAGTGGTTTAAGCAAGCGATTTGGACTTGTTTATATAGATTACTCAAATGGAAATAGAATAAAAAAAGATTCATTTTATGAATATAAAAAAATAATAAAAAATAGGGGGTTATAACTTGATATCTTTTATTGAAATAGAAAATAAATTCAAAACAGAAGTTATTTTATGTAATGTCGGTGCTTCTATTTACGATATTAAGACAAAGGATAATAAAAATAATATAGAGTCTATTTTGTATACAACAAAAAATAAAAATGATTTTCCTTATGATGGAAGCTATTTTGGTAAGACCATTGGAAGAACTGGTGGAAGAGTAAGCAATTCTAAATTTATTTTAAATGGAATTGATTATAAAATTTTATCTGATGATCCAAATGGATTACATGGTGGAAAAGAAGGATTAAGCTTTAAGGAATTTGATTTTAAAAAGACTGAAACAGATGAATATATTGAAGTTTTATTTTCTTATGAATCAAAGGATTTAGAATCAGGATATCCAGGAAATTTAAGCCTAAAGGTTATTTATAGGCTTTTTAAGAATGTCAATAAATTAACCCTAACATATGAAGGATTATCTGATAAGGATACATTATTAAATTTATCTAATCATAGCTATTTTAATTTAAGTGGTAATGCTAAAAATAATATATTAGGCCATGAATTATTTATAAATGCATCTAATATGGAAAAAATAGAAAAGCTTATACCTGTTAAAATTGAAAAATGTAGTGATATTTATTCATTTAAGTCTATGCATAAAATAGGCGATTATTTAATGAATAAAGAAATTATTGATAATACTAATGGATATGATTTTCCATATATTTTTGATAATGCATCGATAAATCTATCTAACATTATCTTAAAAGATAATGAATCTAAAAGAGTATTAAAAATAAAAACAACCTACCCAGTAGTGGTAGTTTATACATGTAATTATGTCGGAAACGAAATAATGAATAATAATGAAATTGCTAAACCATATTATGCTGTTTGCTTAGAATGTCAATATCATCCAAATGGTATTAATAGCGATTTTATTAAAGATAAAAAAGATATATTAGAAAAAGGGTCCCTATATAACGAAACTATAGAATATTTTTTTGAGGTGACAAATGATTAAATTAAAAGGTTTTGAAAAAGGTGTAAATTTAGGTGGATGGCTATCTCAGGGAAGCTTAGATATTAGCCATTTAGATTCTTTTATCAAAGAAGATGATATTAGATATATTAAAGAAATGGGCTGTGATCATTTAAGATTACCAGTTGATTTTGAAAATATCTATGATGAAAAAACAAAAAAGGATAATCCTGTTGGTTATAAATATATTGATTTATGTATTGAATGGTGTCAAAGATATGGATTAAATGTCGTTTTAGACCTACATAAGGCACCAGGATATGTATTTGATGATTTTGAATATTCAGCAGGGTTCTTTTCAAATATGTATTTAACATCACTATTTTTAGATATTTGGGATAGATTATCAAAAAGATATGCTAAATATTCAGATATGATGATGTTTGAAATGCTAAATGAGGTTACATCCTTTGATGTTATTGATGAATGGAATGATTTAGCATTAGAATGCATTAAGGTTATAAGAAGAAATGCACCAGATGTAAAGATTTTATATGGTGGTGTAGGTTATTCTAGTGTTAAGGCTGTTAAATATATTCCAGAACCATATGATGATAATATTGTTTTTAATGTTCACTGCTATGAACCAATGGCTTTTTCTCATCAAGGAGCATATTGGGTTGAAAAAATGCCATTAGATTTTAGAATGCCTTATCCTGTTGATGAGGAAAAATATAGACAAATTGCTAAAATTGTTCCATCTATTGAAGAAGGAACATTAGGATCTGCAGATAATGCACTTAAGCTATTAAAGAATAATTTCTTTGATAATTTATTTAAAGAGGCTATTGAATGTGCAGAAAAATATAATGTTGCTTTATACTGTGGTGAATATGGTGTAATTGATAGAGCAGATCAAGAATCTACATTAAGATGGTTCAAGGATATTAATAAAACTTTTAAGAAATTTGGTATAGGAAGAACTGTATGGAGCTATAAGAAGATGGATTTCGGTATTATAGATGACCATTATAGTGAAATTTTTGAAGAAATTATAAAATATTTGTAAGAATCAATAGGGATTATATCCCTATTTTGAAAGCGATTTACGAAAACGTTTAAGAATTTTTAAAAAAAGTGTTTACAAAAAATAATTTTAGTGTTATTATTTTGATAGTGATGAACAATTATTTTCACAATTTAATACTTTTGGCTGGATTAAAAATTTAGGGACTTTTAAAATACAGCACTAGAAAACGCTTACGTAACTTTGAAGCTGAAAGTATGAAATTTAAAAATAATTAAAAACTAAACATTTTCTACTTAAACGTTTAAGCAGAAATAAAAGAATACTGAAAAAATCACTCAGTATTTAAAATTTTTTTCAATCGAAGGGGATTAGGAGGATAATATGAAAAAAAGAGGTTTAGGTTTATTTTTTGGAGCAGCAGTAGCAGGTTTAGCAGCTCTAACATTAGCAGGTTGTGATAAGTCTTATAAGGCTGACAACTCTGGTGAAATTTTCCATATTTATGCATGGAATGATGAATTCAAGGGTTTCTTTGAAAAGTATGTATCAGATGAAAGAGCACAATTTGTAAAGGCAGCTGATGAAAAGAATGAAGCTTTAAAGCCAGCTGTAACTCATTTAAATGGTAAGCAAGTTAAGTGGACAATCGTTCCATCTGACAATGGTGGTTACCAAAAGGCATTAGACGAAGCTTTATTAGCAAACGCAAGTGCTTCTGATGCTGAAAAGGTTGATTTATTCTTAGCAGAAGCAGATTACATCTTAAAGTATACTGATACAAATTATACAAGAGATGTTGCTAAGATTGGTGTAACAGATTTCTCTAACATTTATGGCTATACTAAAGAAGCAGCTTCATCAAAGAAGGGTGAAGTTAAGGGTGTTTCTTTCCAATGCTGTCCAGCAGGTGTTATCTATCGTAGATCAATCGCTCAAGCAGTTTTAGGTACTAGTGAACCTGCAGAAGTTCAAAAGAAGATTTCTGATTGGACTAAGTTCAATGCAGTTGCTGCTCAAATGAAAGAAAAAGGATATTTAATGACTGCTTCATTTGCTGAAACTTATCGTGCATTCTCTAACAACGTTAAGAAGCCTTGGGTAGATGCAAACAACAATTTACAATTCGATGATCAAATCACAGCATGGATGGATCAAGCTGAAACATTCATGAAGAATGAATATACATTAGATGCAGGTGTTTGGGATGACGCTTGTACAAAAGAAATGTTTAAAGATGGTAAAGCATTCTGCTACTTTGGACCAGCTTGGTATTACAACTTCTGTATGGGTAATGCTCAAGATAAAGAAAAGGGATGCTTCGGTGACTGGGGTCTAGTTGAAGGTCCAGCTAAATACTTCTGGGGCGGTACTTGGATGCTTGCTGCTGAAGGCGGAAACAACGATGATTTAGTTGCTACAACAATGAACGCATTTATTAATGATTATGATGTATGCTACAAGCTAGTTGAAAAAGAAGGTCAATTCTCTAACAACCAAAAGGCTAACCAAGCTTATGCAAATACTGGTAAGGGTAATGCATTCTTAGGTGGACAAAACGATACACAATTATACTTAGAATTAGCTAAGGGTATTAAGTTCCAAAATATTACTATTTATGATCAATATTGTAACGAAGGTTTACAAAACAAGTTCCAAGAATACTTAAAGGGTTCTGTAACTAAAGATAAGGCAATGGCTAACTTCAAGGATTACTTATCAGTTAACTGTCCTGATATCAAATTATAATTAGTATATTTAAGAAAGTTGATATTCTGAATAAAAAATTAATGGATTGATGTGGCGGGAAGCCCCGCCACATTTTTCATAAATATTGAAAAAGAAGAAGGGGGTTGCCTATGGAAAGCACAAGCATTGAGAGCATGGAAAAACCAAAAAAGAGAAAGAGCGTAAGCTATGCAAAATGGGGTTATATATTTATATTACCATTCTTCTTAGTTTACCTATTATTCACACTTTATCCACAATTAAAAACAATTATATATAGTTTCTTTGAATATTATAGATCAGGCTTAAATACAATAGGTCCTGACTTTAATGGATTTGGAAACTATGCGAAATTATTTACACCAGGCTTTTCTGGAGAAGTAATGTTATTTAAAGCATTAGGTAATACCATTGTTATGTGGCTAATGGGAGCTGTGTTCCAATTAATAATTGCGTTAGTTTTAGCAATTTTCTTTACAAGTACTAGATTAAATTTGAAATGTACTGGATTCTTTAAATCAGTATTCTATATGCCAAACCTAATAATGGCAACAGCCTTTGCATTCTTATTTTATGCATTATTCAATACTGTAGGTCCTGTTAACCAGATTGCGCAAGCACTCGGTTGGGCAGATAAACCAGTAGATTTAGTAACAACATATCCGTGGACAACTAGAAGCTTAGTTGCTACGATAAACTTCTTGATGTGGTTCGGTAATACAACAATCTTGTTGATGGCCGGAATCATGGGAATCGATGAAAGCTTATTTGAAGCTGCACGTGTAGATGGTGCTTCATCTTCAAGAGTATTCTTCGATATTACATTACCACTTTTAAGACCAATCGTTGTATATGTATTAATTACATCTATGATTGGTGGTCTACAAATGTATGATGTACCACAGGTATTAACAAAGGGTCAAGGTGCTCCAGATAACACAACTAAGACTATTGTTATGCTTTTAAATGATTATTTATCAGTAAATAACTATGGTATGGCAGGTGCCATCGCTGTTATATTATTTATTGTTACAGGAGTTTTAAGCTTCCTAGTATTTAAATCAATAAGAAATAAGGAATAAGGAGGACTAAAATGGTAGAAACAGTAGATAAAACAACTGGCGAAAGCGAAAATAATCGTGCCAAAGCTAAATTAGCAGTTCAAAGAACACTAGTTTATGCATTTATGATAATACTTACTTTTATCTGTTTGTTCTTTTTCTATTTACTATTTGTAAATGCGACAAGATCACATGCAGAATTACAAGCAGGTTTTACATTAATTCCTTCAACACATTTCATCGATAACTTCGTTAAAATGTGGAATTACTCAGATGTTGCAGATATTAAAAGAGGTATGCTTAACTCTTTAATTATCGCATCATTATCTTCAATTTTGACAACATATTTCTCTGCACTATGTGCTTATGGAATTTATGCGTATAATTTTAAATTAAAAAAGGCTGCTGAAACATTTATTTTAGCAATCATGATGATTCCTACTCAAGTTTCATCTGTAGGTTTCATTCAAATGTGTAATGAAATGGGCTGGAAAAACCAATTCTGGATTTTAATCATTCCATCAATTGCAGCTCCAGCAACATTCTTCTATATGATTCAACACTTAAGAGCTACATTACCTCTTGAGCTTGTAGAAGCATCAAGAATTGATGGCTCTAATGAATTCATGACTTTTAATAGAATAGTTCTTCCAGTTATGAAGCCAGCACTTGCTGTACAATTGATTTTCTCATTTGTTGCTTCATGGAACAACTTATATTTACCAACATTATTATTAACTGATGCAAAAAAGAAAACATTACCTACAATGCTATCATTATTAAGAAGCGCTGACTTCGCTAAGATGGATAATGGTTTAATGTATATGGTAATATTTGTATCAATATTCCCAGTATTAATTATTTACTTATTCTTATCTAAGTCAATAATTAAGGGTGTAACAAGCGGATCAGTTAAGGGTTAAGGAAAGGATAAAAAATTATGGCAGAAGTAATTTTAAAGGATATGGTAAAAATATATCCATATGTTGAAAAGAAACCAAGAAAAAAATTATTCTCAAGAAAGGTTGTTCAACAAACAAGAAGAGGTAAAAATTTACAGCTTACTGATAAGGGTATCGTAGCTGTACAAAATTTTAACCTAGAAATAAAAGATGGTGAATTCATTGTATTAGTAGGTCCTTCTGGATGTGGTAAATCAACTACTTTAAGAATGGTTGCAGGTTTAGAAGAAATTACTGAGGGTGAATTATATATTGATGGTAAGATTGTTAATTCAATCGAACCAAAGGATAGAGATATCGCAATGGTTTTCCAAAACTATGCATTATATCCTCATATGACTGTTTATCAAAATATGGCTTATTCTTTAAAGATTAAGCATGTTGATAAAGAAGAAATCGATAGAAAGGTTAGAGAGGCTGCTGCTATTTTAAATATCACTGATTATTTAGAAAGAAAGCCTAAAAACCTATCTGGTGGTCAAAGACAAAGAGTTGCCATCGGACGTGCTATTGTAAGAAATCCAAAGGTATTACTAATGGATGAACCTTTATCTAACTTGGATGCTAAGCTACGTAACCAAATGCGTGCTGAAATCATCAAGCTAAGACAAAGAATTGATACAACATTTATTTATGTTACACATGACCAAGTTGAGGCCATGACTTTAGGTGATAGAATTGTTGTTATGAAAGATGGCTTCGTACAACAAATTGGTACACCTCAAGATGTTTATGATCATCCAAGAAATAAATTCGTTTCAGGATTCATTGGAACTCCTAGAATGAACTATTTTGATGCTTCTTTAAGTATCAATAATGGTGATTATTATGTAACAGTAGATAAATATAGAGTTAGATTATCTGACGATAAGCAAGAAAGATTAAAGAAGAACAAGGTTGAACCACAAATTGTTACATTAGGTGTAAGACCAGACCATATCTCTGTTCAAACAGGTGTTGGTGTAGGTGTTGTTGGTTTAGTTGAAGTTTCTGAATTAATGGGTCCATCAGTTCATCTACATTTAAATGTAAGTGGAAATGATGTTATTGTTATCGTTCCTACACTAGGTGGCGTTGTTGATTATGTTGGTAAGAACATTAAGATTCAATTCTCTGGTGAATTAGTTAACCTATTCTCTAAAGAAAATGAAAGAAACTTAGAATATATTGATGAAGAAAATTATCATGTTGATGAATCTACATCATTATATAAATCAGTATCAAAAGATGATGAAGATGATTTAGTATCACCTCTTGAAGCTCAAGATACTCAAAAACCAGCTCAAGATACTCAAGAACCAGCTCAAACTGCTTCTGTTGAAGAAACAAAAGAAGAAAAGGCTCTATAAAGAAACTTTGATAATAAGATTAAATGAAAGGCATTGTTTTAATATAATCTCCAAACCGTATTAATTCTTGTTCATTTAATCAAATTATGCATCTCCTTAGTGGGGATGCTTTTTTTATTTTTTTAAAAAAGGTGTTGACATATAATTATTTGGATGTATAATAAAGCTAATCCTACTAAATACGTAGGAATAGTAGAGAAAAGAAAGTGGTGATATTATGGCTATTATGAATAGTCGATGTATGGGCATTGCCCAAGTAAATAATAATCTATTAAAAAGAAGTCATAATGTCATGTGTGACTTGTCTAAAAAATAATTAATGACAAATCTATTTAAAAATATAAGGAAGAAAGAAAATATGAGCAAAAGAAATTATAAATTTGAAACATTACAATTACACGTAGGACAAGAAAATCCAGATCCAGCAACAGGAGCAAGAGCTGTACCTATTTATTTAACTTCATCTTACGTTTTTAACAATTCTAAGCATGCTTCTGACCGTTTTGGCTTAAGAGATGCTGGAAATATCTATGGTAGATTAACAAACCCTACACAGGGCGTTTTTGAAGAAAGAATAGCCGCACTAGAAAATGGTAGTGCTGCTTTAGCTGTAGCATCAGGTGCTGCCGCTATTACATATGCTATTTTAGGATTAGCATTTTCAGGTGATCATATTGTTTCAGCAAATAATATTTATGGTGGTTCTGTAAATTTATTACAACATACATTACCTAATTATGGTATTACAACTACTTTTGTAAAGCCTGAATTAGATGAAATTGATAAAGCAATTAAAGAAAATACAAAAGCTGTTTTTATTGAAACTTTAGGTAATCCTAATTCTGATGTTGTAGATATTGAATCTATCGCAAAAGTAGCACATAAGCATAATATTCCACTTATTGTTGATTCAACATTTGCAACACCTTATTTAGTAAGACCAATTGAATATGGAGCTGATATAGTCGTTCATTCAGCAACAAAATTTATTACAGGTCATGGAACAGGACTTGGTGGTGTTATTATTGAAGGTGGAAAATTCGATTGGAAGAAAAGTGGTAAATTTGAGCATTTAGTAAAGCCAAATGCTTCATATCATGGTGTATCATTTTATGATGCTTTAGGTCCAGCTGCATTTGTAACATATATTAGAGCTATTTTATTAAGAGATACAGGAGCTTCTATTTCACCTGTTAATGCATTTATAGCATTACAAGGATTAGAAACATTATCATTAAGAGTAGAAAGACATGTTTATAATGCATTAAAGGTTGTTAAATATTTAGAATCAAATCCTCATGTAGAAAAGGTACATCATCCATCTGTTTCTAAAGATAAAAAGCAACAGGAATTATATAAAAAGTATTATCCAAATGGTGGTGGTTCAATTTTCACATTTGAAATAAAAGGAACTGAAGAGGATACATTAAAATTTATAGACAATTTAAAGCTATTTTCACTTTTAGCTAATGTTGCTGATGTTAAATCATTAGTTATTCATCCAGCATCAACTACTCATTCTGAAATGACTGAAGAAGAATTAAAGAATGTTGGTATTTATAAAAATACAGTAAGATTATCAATTGGAACTGAACATATTGATGATATTATTGAAGATTTAGATAATGCCTTTAAGGCTATTTAGTAAGATTGAAATTTTGTCTATAAAATGGTAAAATAAATACTAGTAAAACACTAGGAATGGAGGAGTTTAAATGATATCAACAAAAGGAAGATATGCATTAAGATTAATGATTGATATTGCTGCATATTCTAATGGAGAGGTTGTATCATTAAAGGATATCTCTAAAAGACAAAATATATCAATCAAATATTTAGAACAGGTTGTTTCACTTTTAACCAAAGGTGGATTATTGCAAAGTATTAGAGGTAATAATGGTGGCTATAGATTAACAAAAAAGCCATCTGATTATACAATTGGTGAAATTCTAAGAACAGCAGAAGGAACACTTGTTCCTGTTGCCTGCTTACAATGCGATCCAATTACATGTGATAGGGTTGAAATATGCTCTACAATCGATTTTTGGAAAGGTTTTAATGAAGTAATCAATAATTATGTAGATGGTGTTACATTAGAGGATTTAGCCAATAAAGAAAGAGAAAAAATAGGAAACGATTATAGTATATAAGAAAGAGGCAAATAAAATGAGTAAAATTTATAAGTCAGTAACTGAATTAATTGGTCATACACCACTAGTTGAATTAACAAATTTTAATAAAAATAATAATTTAAAAGCAACAATCATTGCTAAGGTTGAAGGATTCAATCCTGCAGGATCAGTAAAGGATAGAGTTGCAAGACAAATTATTGATGATTATGAGGCTAAAGGTGTATTAAAAAAAGGTTCAACAATTATTGAACCAACATCAGGAAATACAGGAATTGGTCTTGCTGCTATAAGTGCTGCAAGAGGCTATAGATTAATTATTACATTACCTGAAACAATGTCTGTTGAAAGACGTAATTTAATTAAAGCATATGGTGCAGAATTAGTATTAACAGAAGGCGCTAAAGGAATGAAGGGGGCTATCGCAAAGGCAGAAGAATTACAAAAGGAAATTCCAAATTCTGTGATTGCAGGTCAATTTGTTAACCCTTCAAATCCAAAAGCACATTTTGAAACAACTGGTCCTGAAATTTGGCAGGATGCAGATGGTGATATTGATATTTTCGTTGCTGGAGTTGGTACAGGTGGTACAATCTCTGGTGTTGGTGAATATTTAAAATCAAAGAATCCAAATATTAAAATTGTTGCTGTTGAACCAGAAACTTCACCAGTGTTATCTAAAGGTGTTGCCGGTCCACATAAAATTCAAGGTATTGGTGCTGGTTTCGTTCCTGCAACTTTAAACACTAAAATATATGATGAAATTATTGCTGTACCAAATGAAGAAGCATTTAAAACAGGTGCAGAATTAGTAAAATCTGATGGCTTATTTATAGGTATTTCATCAGGTGCAGCTTTATTTGCAGCTAAAGAATTAGCCTTAAGAGAAGAAAATAAGGGTAAGAAAATAGTTGTATTATTACCTGATAATGGTGATAGATATTTATCTACTCCATTGTTTTCAAAAGATTAGTTTATAAGCTTCAAGATGGAAGCATAAGATAGGTCAATGAAACAGATTCTTATCTTACCTATCTATATTAAAGGTCTCATTTGAGACCTTTTTTTAATAATTATTTAAAAAAAGTATCATTTCGTTACTATTATTTATATGAGTGGTGATAATTTATGCTCAGAATGGAGGTGAAAAAATGATGGTTAAATACAATTTTACATATGATTTAGTTTTTAAGGCAGCTTTAGAGGCTTGTCCAAATGCGGCAATTAAATTAATAAAAGAATTTGTATCTGATTTAAAAGATATTTCTCTTGATGAAAAAATAACATTTTTAAAACAAGAAAATATAAAAGGTGTCGATATAAAAACAACAATCTTTGATGTTAATTTACAAATA
>JAFXUP010000040.1 GCA_017524905.1 Acholeplasmatales bacterium
AATCAAAAGAATCAAATGAAATGGGTAATGATCATCATGAATGTAATGTTCGGATTTATGGCATTATCTAATACAACTCTTGGTATTTACTGGTTAATCGGTGCTGTTTACCAAATTTTCCAATCTGAAATTGGTAGAATTATCAATAATAAGAAATATGAGAAAATGCAAGCACGTCCAGATGTATTTTAATTAAACTTAAAAGGTGAAAATATGCAAAAAAAGGTAGAATTTATCGCAAAGACTCAGGAAGAAGCAATTTCTGAAGCAGTAAAGAAACTACATATATCAAGTGATAAGATTTTCATTAATGTTTTAGGTGAATTACCTGAAGGATTAAATTGTGAAGCTTTAGTTGATGTTAATCTAACAATTGAAGGTAAAAAATACCTAGAAGGTATTTTAAATGCTTTAAATATTGGTTATCAAATTGAGGCAAGATCAGTTAATGGTGAAGAGCAAATTCATTATATAATTGATTCATATGAAAATTCTTTATTAATTGGTGTTAAGGGTAGAACTTTAGAAGCATTACAAATTCTTCTTCGTAATTTAATATCTACTTATTCTAAGGATCATATTGTTACAACATTAGATATCGGTGGATATAAATCTAATCGTGCTAGACAACTTGAAATTCTTGCCACTAAGACAGCTAAAGAGGTTTCAAAGACTAAGGTAGCAGTTAAACTCCAACCAATGACTTCATTTGAGCGTCGTATTATTCATGAGAAGCTTTCTGAATGGAGAGATGTTTATACTGAATCTGAGGGTGAAGGCGAAGAAAGAGCAATTGTCATTAAGCCAAAAAATAAAGATTAATTGTAAAAATGGCTTAGTTAAGCCAAAAGATATAAAAGAGGCAGGAAAATTTCCTGTCTTTTTAAATTATAATGATTATTTAAAATATGAACAATTTATGATAAAATGTTATTATGAGAAAAATATTAAAATATGTATTAATTATAATATCTTCAATTTTAATATTTATTTTAAGTGGATTTGCAATTAATGCTGGAACTGAGCAGGTTATCATTAATTCAAAAATCTCATCCTTTAAAAAATTAGGTGTATATCAGGAGGATATTTCAACTAATTTAGTTAAATATTATAAGGTTACAATGGATGGAGAAAGACCAGGTTATACTATGAGTGGTACGTACATGATGCCTGGTAATTATGGTGATATCATTGCATCTGGTGATACATTTGTTGTAAATGAGCTTTTATCATTTTTAAAGAATTTTAATGTTGGTGGTCATGTTGCGATAGTAACTGATTATTATAGAGATAATGATAGTACTATTAGTATTTATGATTCAATTGAAGCAACTGGCATGGAATTAGATGAAAATGTAGCTAAGGTAACTAATAGAAGCTATTGGAATGATTTAGATTATTTTAATAGCTGTGTATGTTATAGAACTCATTTATCAGAAGAAAAGCTAGATGAAGCTTTGTCCGTAGCTAGCGGACACCTAAGAGATCCATATAATTATAGTTTTACGTTTGATACAAAGAATAAATCTTACTGTAGTGATCTAATTTCAAAGACATTTGATTATGTTGGAATTAATCTTAATAGAGATGGTTATTGGACAACTGTTTGGGATGTAATGGTATGCCCAGATTTATATATAACTTATTACCATTATACTGAGGGTGGAATTAAGTATATTTATTATGTTGGTTAGGGGTGATTTTAAATGGCTTATGTTGCACTTTATAGAGCGTATCGACCACAAAAATTTTCAGAAGTAGTTGGTCAGGA
>JAFXUP010000004.1 GCA_017524905.1 Acholeplasmatales bacterium
TTTTAAATAGCCTTTTAATTTTATTCAAATTTTAAATCTGAGATTTCAGGTTCTGGGTCACTCATATGCATACCCATATAGCCTTTCTTTTTTATCTTTAATAAGAATATTAATAAAAATGAAATTGAAATAATTAAAATTATTGTATTTGAAATACCCATTGATAAACCAGCACATAAGGTAGGACTCATATCAGGAGCTGCAGAATGAAATATTAATAATATAATGATTCTAGAACCAATTCTTGATAAATTCAAAATTGTAGATAATTTTGTTTGTCCATAGCCATATAATAATCCTAAAACAGCAGCTGTTATACCTAAGGCAGGAATAGAAAGTGAATCCCATACAAATATTTCTTTTACCATGCTTTTATATATTTCAGCATCCTTATCAGGGCTTGAGAATAATTCTATTAATTGATTTATAAAAACAAAACGCATTAATACATAACCAACTAAAGAAACAATTGAAACATAAATTAATGTAACAATAAATGCTTTAATTGTTCTTCTCATATTTTTATTACCTAAATTCTGAGAAACAATTGTAGATTCTCCTTCTTCAAATGAATTTGTTGGAGATGTAATTAAACCACACATGTTATTTGATACACCTAATGTACCAACAATTAAAGAACCAATTACTACATCAGATTCATATGTATTCCAGAAATGTCCACACATTGAATTAACTACAACCTTACCTAAGCTCATTACAAATTTACCTAAGAAAATTGGAATTGATAATTGTAGGATTGGTAAGACATATTTTTTCTTTGGAATTAACATTTTAAATTCCATTTTTAAAATATTATTCTTACCAAACATAATCATTAAACCAATTACAGTAAGTAATGCTTGAGCGATTATAGTTGATAATTCAACAAACATTATATTTTTTAAATTAAATCCAAATACTAATGTAGCAGTTAAAGAAATCTTAACAACTAAAACTAATAAATTTAACAATAATATTATTTTTGAATTACCTTTAGCTTTTTCAAGTCCAATAAAACAATTATTGATGGAAACAAAAATTAATTCAATAAGCTGTAAACTAAAAAATAAAATAACCTCAGATGATGATGCATCAGGTACTGCACACATTAATAAAATAGGATATGCTAAAGGAATTAATATTAAGCATAAAATCGCACTTAATACCAAAGACATAAATAGCATATTTGATGCATTATGCTTAGCAGCATTTAAATCACCAGCTCCATATCTTCTAGATACAATTACAGCACCTCCAGCTGCAAGACCTGCACCAAAGGCTGAAATAGTTGATTTTATTTGATTAATAGCTACTACCTTTGTTTGAGCTGAAGTTGAAATTTGAGCACAAATTGCCGCATCAATTAAATTATAAAAGCTATTAAATAATTGATATAAGGCAAGTGGAGCTATTATTACTAATACAGTAGACCATAAATTACCACCTAAGATCTTTTTTCTTCTTAGGATTTGTTTATTTTCCATAAGAACACCTCATTACAACTGATATTATAAAACGAATTTTAACAAAAACTAGGAAAAAACCGCACAATAATTATACACTTTACTATTACTAAAAACATTTACATTATAATTTATATTTATAAAGTTAAGTTTTTTCTTAACAAAAGATAATAAAAGTGATAAAATCTTATTCGTTGATAAAAAAGGAGGTATAAAGTTTTGGAATCTATAAACTTTTATCAAATATTATTTCCTTTAGCTTTGATTTTAGTATTATCAAAGCTACTTTCTATAGGATGTAGAAAGATTGGATTACCACAAGTAATTGGTTTACTTGCAACAGGTATATTACTTGGATTAATAACTTTAATTCCTAACCAACCATTAATCACAGATAGTTCTAAAGAAGGTATTGCCTTTTTAGCTGAAATCGGTGTTGTATTAATTATGTTTTCTGCCGGTCTTGAAACTGATATTAAACAGGTTAAGGAAACTGGTGTTGCCTCATTAATAATTACAAGCTTAGGTGTAATTGTTCCAATGGGATTAGGATTTTTAGCTTCACTTGTTCTTCCAGGAAGCTTAAGCGAACCAAAAGTTTTATTTAGAAATATTTTCTATGGCGTTATTTTAACAGCTACTTCTGTATCAGTAACTGTTGCTGCATTAAAGGAATTAGGAAGATTAAAATCTCCTATTGGTACAGCTATTGTTTCTGCAGCTATCCTAGATGATATTATCGGTGTTATTATTTTATCAGTTATCATTTCATTAGATGGTGCGTTAGTTTCTGGCGATTCAGCAGATGTAGGAAAACAAATTGGTCTTGTTTTTGGAAAGACTATATTATTCTTCATTTTTGCTATCGCTATAGGTATATTAGTTCGTATGATATTTAAAAAATTATCAAACCGTTACGATCATCACAGAAGATTACCTATCTTCGCATTAGCATTTGCTTTCTTCTATGCTTATGCAGCTGAGGCTTGGTTTGGTATTGCTGATATTACTGGTGCTTTCTTTGCTGGTTTATTCTTATCTGGTACAAGAGATACAGGATATATCGAAAAGAGAGCTGATACTACTTCTTATTTAATTTTCACACCTGTCTTCTTCGCTAAGGTAGGTTTAACATCAATCGGTTCATTCTCTGCTATTCAACCTTCATTTATCCTATTTGGATTATTGTTCATTTTAGCTGGTATTTCTGGTAAGCTATTTGGATGCGGTATTGGTGCTAAATTAAGTAAATATTCATTTAAGGATTCATTAAGATGTGGTGTAGGTATGATGGTTAGAGCTGAGGTATGCTTAATATCTGCTCAAAAAGGTATTGATGCAGGAATCATTGATTCATCAATTCAACCATTTATTCTAGTATTAATTTTATTAACATCATTCTTAACTCCTATCATTTTAAAGGCATCATATAAAAATGAAATGCCTCAGGATGTATCTGATATTGCTACAATAGGAAATTAAAGAAAATGGTCTACATTAATAAAGTGAACCCCATAAGTTGGACCAAGTAAAATTGGAAAGACTTATGGGGTTTTTATTATGAAGTTAAAATTAGAAGATAAATTAGTAATAATAGATTTGTACAAAAAAGGATGGAGTGTTCCAGATATTTGTAAAAAA
>JAFXUP010000041.1 GCA_017524905.1 Acholeplasmatales bacterium
AATGAATTTGATATTTTAATTAAAAATAGTAAATATTTAAATAAAATAATTAATTTAAAAAAATGAAAAAGAAATAATATTTAATAATTATAAATTATATATATTCTACAGTTCCTATTGCATCAATTTTTTCAATTACTTCATCAGCATAATCTTGATCTGTGATTTCTCTTACTATACATACAAATCCATTTTCATCAATATTACCTTTATTAATATCTTTAACAATATATCCTTCTGCAACATGATGCAAATGTGTAGTCATTTTTATCATTTCTGCTGTAACTTGAAAACGACAATCTTTTAATAAAAGGTAAGAACCACTCTTATAATCTACACCACATTGACCTTTTATACCTCCTGTAGCAGGAACGTTATTTGTTATTGTTATTATTGCTCCTTCAACAGCTATAATAACTTGATATTCAGGATTTAAAATTAATGTATGACCATTTAAATCATATGTTATATTCTTTTTTACTTTAATATAATTCTTATCCTTATCATGAATATCAGCATCTTTATTTAATTTAATTATTGCACCTGCTTTTGCATCTTGATATGCATCAATAAGATTCAAATAATATTTATCTCCTATTATTGCAGCACAATTATCAAAAATATTTTTATAAGTTTTTTCAGCTTCTGTTAATACATTATAATTAGATACTAATCCCTTTTGTTCTGCTGTTAATGCATCATATGCACTTCTTGCTGCATCTATTAATGCTTTAGATTCTGCTGTATATTCTACAGTTCCTATTGCATCAATCTTTTTCATTACTTCATATGCAGCTTCATTATTAGCTAATTAAGATAATGAATCAGCTGGCACTAATGCTTGTTCATCTTTTGTTAATAAATCATAAGTATCTCTTGCATCGATTAATATATCATCAACATCTTCACTAATTACTAATTTTGAAGGAATTTCATTGATTAATTTAACAACTTCATCAATTGTAGCATATAATTTTTCAGCATTTAATAAATCATTATAATTTGTTACTAATAATTTATCATTTGATAATGCATCATATGCTTCTCTTGCTGCATCTATTAATGCCTTTGATTCTGCTGTATATGCTACAGTTCCTATTGCTTTAATAAATTCGATAACATATCAAACTTCTGCATCTAATAAATCTTCATAATTATAAACTAATTCTTTTTGATCAGATGTTAATTTATCATATGCTTTTCTTGCTTCAGTTATCTTATTAATGTTTTCTTTTGTAACTGGAATTTCAATTGCATCTATTAAATCAACAACTTCTTTAGAAGTTGCATAATCTTTTTCTGCTGTTTCTAAAACATCATAAATTGTAATTAATGGTTTTTGCGCATCTGTTATATATATCCTTTTGTCCTGCTAAACCACCTTCAGCTGCAACTATTTTCATAATTATCAAAACCAACTAATTCTTTTTGAACATCTGTTAATTCATCATATGCACTTCTTGCTGCTTCTATTGCTTCTTTACTATCAGGATATTTTACTTCTCCTATAACATTAATTAAATCAACAACTTCTTTTACAGCATTATATGTATCTTCAGCATTTGTTAATTCATCATAATTTTTAACTAATGTTTTTCCTTCTTCTGATAATTTATCATATGCATCTCTTGCTGCTTCTATTGCTTCTTTACTATCAGGATATTTAATTTCTCCAATTTCATCAATTAAATCCATTACTTCATTAAATTCATGATTATCATCTAATTCTTTAAATGATTTTTCAGCATCTGTTAATTCATCATAATTTTCAACTAATGCCTTTTG
>JAFXUP010000042.1 GCA_017524905.1 Acholeplasmatales bacterium
AGACAACATGTGAAGTGACACAATCACTCGCAAGAAAATGACATAAAACATAAGTATGAATGACCTTATCAGAAATGATTAGTTTTTTTTGCTTTCTTGACTTTTGACTTTGCTTTTTCTGATGTTAAAGTTATGATATAATTTAAACGTTGATGTTCTATATTAAATAATACTTATAAAATTGTCGTTTTATTAAAAGTAACACGGTAAAATGCTGAAGTAACACGATATTTTATATTTTTTATTTATAATAGTACTTGAGGTGATCGATACATGGAATTTAGAAATAAGCTTAAGGAATTAAGAAATAAGAATAATTTAACACAAAAGAAACTTGCAGATAAAATTTTTGTTTCAAGAAGTGCAATTGCTAAGTGGGAAAATGGATTTGGATTACCAAGTGATGACTTACTAGAAGCTTTGTGCAATGAATTTAACGTAAGTAAGAATGAACTTTTGTGTAATAAAGAAGAGGAAGAAAATTATGTTAAAAAGAATAATATAATTTTTAAACAAAAGGGTTTTATTATTGGATTATTATCTAGCGTTTCATTACTATTAGTTGTAACAATAACTTTAATTGTTTTATTATCTACATCTACTAATAAGTCAACAAAATATACATCAGTTACATATTATGCACCAGCAATAACTATTAATGATAATAACAGATGTTATCATACTAATGCAGTTGTATCTGATGATGAGTCAATCATATACAAACGCGTGCTAATGTTGGAACTTGATGATTTAAAGAAATTAGATGCATCACCTAAAGCATCAGAATATAAGTTAAATGTTCCAGAATATGAATCAATTGATGCATATTACTATTATTTAACAGATGACCGCTTATATATGAATATGGAAAAAGAGAAGCCTTATATAGAAGATGAAATAAATGATATGATTGGTTGGTATAATGATACAACATATTATAAGGCTACAAAGGTTGATAATAATGTTTTAAGTATTCCTGAAAATGATTATAAGAATCTTATTAGAATAGATTTAACTATTGATGGGCATACATTCCAATACTTTTTCTTATTCGAATAATAATTTGCAAAGATATTTTATTTAACTGCAATGACCTTATCAGAAATGATGAGGTCTTTTATTTTTGTTGACATTGTTTTATATGTACGTTATAATGTACATAGAGGTGAGGCATATGCAAAATACTAATATTACAACTGCAAGAACTGAATTATTTAAATTAGCATCTTCATGTATAAAATATAATAATGTAATTAATATTAATACAAAAGAAGGCAATGTCATTATGCTTAGTGAAGAAGATTATAATTCTTTAATTGAATCATTATACTTAGCTGGTATTCCAGGTATGTATGAAAGCATCGTTGAAGGAGCAAATACACCTGTTGAAGAGTGTGTGAAAGTAGAATGGAAATAATATTTACAAAACAAGCAGCGAAAGATTTTGAAAGAATTAAATCTAATCCTATATTGCTAAAAAAAGTAAGATCACTATTAGAATTAATAGAAATAAACCCGTTTACTAATCCACCTTCTTATGAAAAATTAGTTGGTATTGAAAACACTTATTCAAGAAGAATAAATGTACAACATAGATTAGTTTATCAAGTTTTAAATGATATCAACACTGTAAAAATAATTAGAATGTGGACACATTATGAATGATATGAGATGGAGCGTTTTAACTATTAATAAATAAGAATTAAGATTACTGTTATTGTGACTGTTTTTGGATCAACGTTTCCAATGATGATGGTTAAAGATTATTTATTTAAGTTTATTTAGTTGCTTACAAATAACTAAAAACACAATATAATACTTATCAAGGTTATATCAATATGTGAGGTGACACAATCACTCGCAAGCAAAATATTATATTTTATAAAGTTAATGAAAGTTCAAAAGAAATATTATTAAGCATTATTGTTTCTTAAAAGAGAAATTATTTAAACTTAATTTAGTTTATTATATTAAAATAGTTAAAATTAAATGTAAAGCCTATACATCGACATCTTTTGTTTTAAGTGTTTTAAAAAATAGGTATAGAATGACTTAATTGCTAAATGATTAGGTCATTTTTTTCTTTTTTGAATATTCTATATTTTTCTCCTTAATTTACAATTAAGGAATAGTTTGATATAATATCAAAGATGAGGTGATTAATTTGCGTAGAATAATTATAAGCGTTGCATCACTAATAGTAGCAATAATTTTAGGATATTTTTCGTATTATTATTTTTTTGAATTAAAAAATGAAATTGCGGCTACAGTATTCATTATTATTGCTTTTGCATTTTTCTTAAATTCTCTTTTCTTTTTATTCTTATTTATCAGTAGAAATTCTCAAAAGAAAATAGAGGATTTGAAAAATCAGGTAAAACTTTATACAGATATTTCATATCACGTAAGCCAAGCCGGTGATGAAGCTTTCAATAAGCTTCCAGTAGGTATTGTCGTTTATGATGAATCACATGAAATTAAGTGGGCAAACGACTATGCTAAAACAATATTCAATAGCGAATTAGTTAAATCTCCACTAGAAACAATTTCTCGTGATTTAGTTGATGGTGTTACAACAGGTAAGACTAACATTATTTTAAAATATAATGATGCATCTTACGATGTTGTTCATAATTCTCAGTTTGATATTTTATATTTCTTTGATGTTACAAGACGTGAACAAATCATTAAAAAATATAATGAAAGAGTTACAGCCTTAGGTATTATTGGTTTAGATAACCTAGAAGAATCATTGAAAAAATATGATATGCAAGAAAAAGCTAACCTAAGAGGTCAAATCCTAGGTGAGGTTTCTGACTGGGCTGCATCATTTGGTTGTTATTTACAAACCTTATCAAACGATAGAATGCTTATTGTTTTAGATAGAGATTCTTTAGATAAAATGATTATGGATAAATTCTCAGTTTTATCAAAGGTTAGAGAAATTTCATCTAAATCAAGATTAAAATCAAGCTTATCAATGGGTATTGCATCTTACGATGTTGAATCAGATGAATTAGGTCAATTAGCTCAAAACGCTATCGAACTTGCGGAAAAGCGTGGAGGCGACCAGGTTGTTGTTAATATTCAAGGTGAAAAGATTCAATATTTCGGTGGTAATACAAACTCATTAGAAAAGAATACATTGGTTGAAACTCGTATGCAAGCTCAAGCAATTAAAGAAGCAATTGAGGATTCATCTAACGTATTAATTATGTGTCATAATTTAGCTGATAGTGACGCAATTGGTTCAACACTTGCTGCATATCATTTAGCTATTTCGTCTAATAAGGATGCTAAAATTGTATTTGAGCCTGAAAAGGCAGATATAACTGTTAAAAAAATTTATGAAAACATAGAAAATGATTCAGTATTAAAAAATTATTTTGTAACTGAAAAACAAGGTTTAGAATTAATAAAGGCTTCAACTTTATTAATTATTTGTGATACTCAATCACCTAAGCTTGTTATGTTCCCAAGCATTTATGAAAAAGCTTCTAAGGTTTCAATTATTGATCACCATAGAGCTGGAGATGTTGAATTTAACAATTTAGTATCAAATTATGTTGAAACATCTGCATCATCAGCAGTAGAACTTGTTACTGAAATGTTTATGTTCTATAATGACTCAATTACTTTAAATGCACTTGAAGCATCAATTATGCTTGCTGGTATAGTAGTTGATACAAATAATTTCACATTTAGATCTGGTACAAGAACATTTGAAGCTGCTTCAACCTTAAGAGGTATGGGTGCTGATATGGTTTTCGTAAGAAAGCTATTAAGAGAATCAATTGGTGTTGAACAAACACTTGCTCAAGCTTTAATGCGTGCTGAGATATTTGAACAAAGATTTGCTATCGTTAAGCTTGATGATTCAGAAATTGTTTCAGATAGAACAACACTTGCTAAAATTTCTGACAAATTATTAGGTATTGATAATGTTGATACATCATTTACAATTGGTAGAATTAGTGAAAACCAAATTGGTGTTTCAGCAAGAAGCTTAGATAATGTAAATGTACAAGTTATAATGGAAATCATGGGTGGTGGAGGACACTATAATAGTGCTGCAACCCAAATAAATGATACAAATGTTAACGCTGTTCATGATGAATTAATTGAAATATTAAAGCGTGAATATGGAAATGATGGTGATGAGAAGATGAAGGTTATTTTATTAGAAGATGTTAAGGGTAAGGGAAAGAAAGACCAAGTAATTGATGTTGCTAATGGTTATGGTAATTATTTAATTACTAATAAGCTTGCCATTGTTGCTAGTGATGAAAATTTAGAAAATCTAGCTAAACAAAAAGAACAAGAAAAGATTGATGAAGAAAGAAGAAGAGCTGTTTTAACTAAGTTAAAGAGTGAAATTCAAGATAAATTCATTTCAATCTATATTAAGGTTGGAGCTGATGGAAAGAGCTTTGGCCATATTACATCTAAATTAGTATGTGATGAATTTGAAGCTCAAACTGGTATTCATCTAGATAAGAAGAAGGTTGAAATTCCAGCTGAAATTAATTCAGTAGGTATCTTTACTGCTTCTGTTAAGTTAGAAAAGGATATTATTGCTTCATTTGAAATAAATGTAATTGAAAAGAAGGATTAGTATATGGAAAACCAAAAGGTTCCTTGTGAGTTAGATGCTGAAGTTGCACTAATTGGAGCGATTCTAATTGATGAAAATTTAATAATTCAAGTAGCTGACTTACTTAGTGCTGATGCTTTTTATGATCAAAGAAATAAAATTCTTTATCAATCAATGCTAGACCTTTCAAAGGAAGGTAGTGGTGTTGATGTTACTGTGTTATTAACTTATTTAGCAAGTCACAATAAGCTTGAAGCAGCTGGTGGACAGGATTATATTGCTCAAATTGCTGATGCATATTATACTGTTGCTAATGTTGATACTTATGTTGATTTAATAAATAATGCTTATATCAAAAGAAGTGCTATTTATACATTACAAAATTTATCTCAGGATGGATTTAATGTAGATTTATCTGCTTTTGATTATATCGATAAGGCTGAAAAAGCGATCTTTGAATTATCAAAAACAAGAAGAGTTCAACCATTTAAAAAGATTGAAAATGTTGTTGATAATGTATTTGAGATGACATCTCGTATGTCAGAAATGACTGAAGATGTTATTGGTCTTGATACTGGTTTTGCTCCACTTAATAAATATACGCAAGGCTTCCAACCAGGCCAATTAATTATTCTTGCAGCAAGACCTGCTATGGGTAAATCAGCCTTTGCAATGAATTTAGCTACAAATGTTTGTCAGCATAATAAGAATGGTAATGCGGCTGTTGCCTTATTCTCACTTGAAATGTCTGCTGAACAAATTTGTGAAAGAATGTATGCATGTGATGCATCTATTCGTCTTGACCAAATCAAAAATGGTCGTATGACTAAGGTTGAATGGGCAAGATTTAATAATAGTAAAGCTAAACTAAAAAGATATAAGCTTTACTTTGATGATTCAGCTAATACAACTGTTTCATCTATTAGAGCGAAATGTAGAAAGCTTAAAGCTGAAGGTGATCTAGATTTTATCGTAATTGACTATCTAGGTTTAATTGAAGGTGAATCAGCTCTTTCAAAATCATCAACATTAGAAAGAGTTTCAGCTGTAACAAGAGGCTTAAAAAATATGGCTCGTGAGCTTGAGGTTCCTGTACTTGCTTTATCACAGCTATCACGTAAGGTTGAAGAGCGTGACTCTAAAAAACCTATTATGGCTGACTTACGTGATTCAGGTACTATTGAGCAGGATGCCGATATCGTTATGTTCTTATATAGAGAAGAATATTATTTCCATAATTCAGAACGTAAGGGTGAGGCTGATTTAATTATTGCGAAGAATAGATCTGGTAATGTAACATCTGAAGATGGTGTTGCGTTCTCATTTAATGGTCCATTCCAACGCTTCTCAGAGAAAAAGGAAGGAAATGAATTATGATAGATCGTTTAAAGATCATGGAAGAAAGATATGAAGAAATTAATAAGCTTCTTATCGATCCAGAGATTTGTTCTGATGTTAAAAAGCTAACTACTTTATCTAAAGAACAAAAACAATTAGAAAAGCCAGTAATGCTTTATAGAGAACAAAAGAAGCTTGAAGCTGCAATTCCTGATTTAAAGGAAATGAAGAAGGCTGATGATGCTGAAATGGCTGAAATGGCTGCAATGGAGCTTGAAGAAACAAATAAGAGATTAGATGAAATTGCAGAAGAAATTAAAGTTTTATTATTACCTAAAGATCCTAATGACGAAAAGAATGTTGTTGTTGAAATTAGAGGTGCTGTAGGTGGAGATGAAGCTAATATCTTTGCTGGTGATTTATTTAGAATGTATCAAAAATATGCTGAATCAAAAGGTTGGAAGGTAGAAGTTTTAGATGCTATGCCATCTGAAATGGGAGGATATTCTCAAATTGAATTTATGGTTTCTGGTGAATCAGTATATTCATTCTTAAAATATGAATCAGGTGCTCATAGAGTACAAAGAGTTCCTGCAACAGAATCTCAAGGAAGAATCCATACATCTGTTGCAACAGTACTTGCTATGCCTGAGGCTACTGATATTGAATTTGAACTTGATATGAATGATATTAGAATTGATACTTTCTGTTCATCAGGCCCTGGTGGACAAGGTGTTAATACAACTTATTCAGCTGTTCGTGTAACTTATGAACCAACAGGTGATTTCGTTGCTTGTCAAACATATAGATCTCAACATGAAAATAAGGCTGCTGCCTTACAACTTTTAAAAACAAGATTATATGATAGACTTGTTAGAGAAAAAGAAGAAAAAGAAGGAGCAACTCGTCAATCACTTATTGGTCATGGTGATAGATCTGAAAAGATTAGAACATATAATTATCCACAAAATAGAGTAACTGATCATAGAATAGGTTTTACTATTAATAGATTAGATGCTATTATTGATGGTAAGCTAGATTTAGTAATTAATGAATTAATTGCTGAAGATCAAAAGAGAAAATTATCAGCTGAAGAAGCAGTAAAATTATAGTTTATGAAATAGAGGCTTAAATGCCTCTTTTTTGTTTTTTTGATTAAGGTGGTAAAACTATATTTTTTATTTTTTTAAAAAATTGGCACTCAGGTGTTGACATTGCCAAAAAAGGTTGTATAATATAAGTGTAAGTTGGCAGTGAGCTATTGAGAGTGCCAATTACAAAAATAATAAAAGAAAGAAAAGAAGGTAACTGATTATGAGAAATGATTTATATACAATGTTTAATGAATTAAATAATATGTTTTATGATGGAGGCTACAAGGGATTCCCTATTGATGTAGTTGAAGTTGAAAATGGCTATCAAGTAGAATGCGAGATGCCAGGAATTAAAAAGGAAGATTTAAAGGTAACATTTGAAAATGGAGAACTTACTATTGAAGCTAGTCCAAAGGTTAATAAGGATAGAAAGTATCTTATCCATGAAAGAAGCAATCAACATTTAAGAAGAGTCATCAATATGGGAACAGAAATTGATGAAGAAAAGACTACTGCTAAATTTGAAAATGGTATCTTAATTATTAATTTATTTAATATGGAGCCTAAAGCTCATAAGCAAATTGTCATTGAATAATATTTTTATTGAATAATATTGTTATTGAATAATAGGAGGTATTAATATGTTTTATTTAAATAATTGTGATGTTAAGGATTTAAACAAGGAAGTTGATAACTTCTTTAGAAATGGATTTTTCGGAAACAACATTAAGGCTGATTTAGAAGAAAATGATAAGAATTATTTATTAACTATTGATGCACCTGGTGTTGATAAGAAAAATATCAAAATTAGCTTTGACGAAGGATATTTGACTGTATCTATTAATTCTAAATATGAACACGATAATAAGAAAAAATATATCGTTAAAGAAAGAGGCTTCAGTGAAGTATCTCGTAGCTTCTATTTAGAAAATGCAGATGAAAATACTATTAAGGCTAAATTAAACGATGGTGTTTTAACTGTAGAAGTAGCTAAAATGCCAAAGGTTGAGACTAAAAAAATAATCTCTATTGAATAATCCCTAATATATATTTTCTCCTTATGTAGAGAAGGTGACTTAAGTGTCACCTTTTCTTTTTTTTCTTTTACAAAAATCTTGTTTTTTTTTATATGATAAATTAAAATATAAATGTTTTAGTGGTTTGGAGGCGAAAAAATGAGTCTTTTAGCAAAAAGAAGTATTATTAAAGAAGATAAAAGTAATATTATTACTTTAGGAGCAATTGCAAAAGAAGAAAAGAAAAAAGACCCTTCAGTTATTAATGCAACAATTGGTATGTATTATAGCGAAGATGGTAAGCTTGTAACCTATGAAAGTGTTAATAAAGCTTTAGAAGCATTAACAGATGATGAAAAATATGCTTATGCATCAACTCCAGGTAGTGCTTCTTATCATGAAGCATTAAAAAGATGGATATTTAGAGAATACTATGATGAATTCATGGAAAAAACATTTATTTCATGCATGGCAACTCCAGGTGGATCTGGTGCTATATCAAATACATTTTCTAATTATCTAAATGAAGGCGATGAAGCTTTACTTCCAAGCTTTATGTGGGGAAATTATAAGCAATTTGCTTATGAAAATCATGCCTCATATAGAACATATAATTTATTTAAGGATGGTCATTTAGATTTAGATGACATCAAGAAAAATATTTATGAATTAAAAGAAAAGCAAGGTAGAGTGCTTTTAGTTATTAATGATCCATGTCAAAATCCAACAGGTTATACTATGACAGATTCTGAATGGGTTTCATTAGTTGATATAATTAATGAAGCATCAGCTGATGGTACACCATTTATTTTACTTCATGATATGGCTTATATTGATTATGATTATAGAGGCTTTAAATCTACTAGAAATAATCTAAGATTATATGAAAAATTAAATAAAAATGTCTTAGTTGTATTAGCCTTTTCAGGCTCTAAGACTTTAGCACTTTATGGTATTAGAATTGGTGCTCAAGTAGCAATTTCAACAAATGAAGAAAATATAAAAGAATTTGCTAGAGCAAATAAATTCTCATCACGTGCTAAGTGGAGTAATACAACTAATTTAGGTGCTAATTTAATTTCAAAGGTAATTCTTGATAAGGAAATGAGAAATGCATTTGAAAATGAATTAGAAAAGGCTAGAGATATATTAGTTAAAAGAGCTTTAGCATTTATTGAAGCATCAAAAGAGGTTGGGCTAGAAACTTTACCTTTTAATTGTGGATTCTTTATTACAATACCTTGTAAAAACCCTGATGAGGTTTATAAGAGATTAGTTGAAAGAAAAATTCATATAATACCTTTGGGAAATGTGTTAAGAGTTACAATTTCAGCTATTACAATTGAAGATTGTAAGAGACTTCCAAAAATTATAAAAGAATGTATGTAGTTTGATTATATAAAATAGGAAGTGTTTGCTTATGACATATTGGGAGAAACTTAAAAATTCAACAGTAGTAAAAACAATGCTTTTACCAAAATCCTATTTTGGTATTGTTACATCTAAAAAAAGAAGAAATTCTGTTATTGCATTTTTATTTATTGCTGCTTATACAATATTAAATAAATTTGTTTTCAATACTATTGAACACTTTGATTTTATGTATGTTGTCTTAGTGGTCAATTTGATATCACTTTTTATTTTAAAAATGATATCAAAATCTATTTTTGAGCTTAATCATTATAAATTATATTCATTTATCTTTTTCATATCGAGATTATGTAAAATAATAATATTTGTTTCTGTTTTCTTAGAAACAACTACATATTTTTTAGTATTTTTTGAAAAATATTACATAGATGTTTTAGGAAATCCTCCAACAAATATTAAAGTTAATTTATTAGGATATGATATTAGCTATTTTAATTTATTACTTGAATTTGAAGGAAAATTCTTTAATGAGATTGTTATATCAATTAATGAATTTATTAAAAACGGTAGCTTGAAATTTGATAATGTTAAAGAATTATTTACAACATATGGATTAGAGCATGATATATTTAAATTTATTTATAGAGAAATTCAAATTGTTTTGATTATACCTGTAGTATTGTATTTTTTAAGTATTAATATTACATATATATTTAGATTAATAAAATGGTATATTATTGCAGCAATTCCAATTTATAATATTGTTTATTATTTTAAATGGCTATTTAGTGCAAATATTACTTTTGATAGATTTTCAGAATGTGAAGATAAAAAATTTATTAAAAAAGAAGTGATGCTACTTAATAACGATACTGCAAAGGATTTAAAAACTCAGGTTAGAGCTTTAAAATTCTTATATAGTATTTTTGCTTTAGCAGTTATGGTTGGAGTAGTATATGGAATTTATAATTTTGTTACTGTATTTAGTACGGTTGTTTATTATTTAAAATAAGGAGTGAATTATGAAGCAGGCTTTTAACAACGACAAATATTTAAAATTACAAAAGGAAAAGATTTTGGAAAGAGTATCAAATTTTTCCGGAAAGCTTTATATTGAATTTGGTGGAAAACTATTCGATGATTTCCATGCATCAAGAGTTTTACCAGGCTTTTTACCTGACTCTAAATTAAAGGTATTATTATCTTTAAAGGAAAAGGTTGAAATAGTTATCGCTATTAATGCAAACCATATTCAAGAAAATAAAATAAGAGGAGATTTAAATATTTCTTATGAATCTGAGGTATTAAGATTAATTGACGCTTTTAGAGCATCAGGATTATATGTAGGTTCTGTATGTATTACTATGTATAATAATCTACCTTCAGTTATTGCTTTTAGAAGAAAGCTTAAAAATTTAGGTGTTAAGACTTATTTAAGCTATGATATTAAAGGTTATCCACATGATGTTGAAACTATTATTTCAGATCAAGGATTTGGTAAAAACGAATATATCGAAACATCTAGAGAAATTGTTGTTGTTACTGCACCTGGCCCTGGTTCAGGAAAAATGGCTACATGCTTAAGCCAGCTTTATCATGAAAATAAAAGAGGAATTAAAGCGGGATATGCTAAATATGAAACATTCCCTATTTGGAATATTCCTTTAAAGGATCCTGTAAATTTAGCTTATGAAGCTGCAACAGCTGATTTAGCTGATGTTAATATGATTGATCCATATCATTTAGAAGCTTATGGAAAAATGGCTATTAATTATAATAGAGATGTTGAATCATTTCCTGTATTAAAAGCTATGTTTGAAGCAATCTATGATGGTAATTGTCCATATAAATCACCTACTGATATGGGAGTTAATATGGCAGGCTTTGCCATTGAGGATAGTGAAGCTTCCGCAAAGGCATCTAAAGATGAAATTATTAGAAGATATTTAAATACATTAGTATTATTTAGAAATGGTAAAGCAACTCAAGAATCTCTTGATAAGATTGCTTTATTAATGAGAAGCTTAAATATTACTGTTTCAGATAGACCATGTGTTGCTAAGGCTTTAGAAAAGAAGAAAAAGACTGGTACTGAATCAATGGCTTTAGAATTTGAAGATGGTACAGTTATTACTGCTAAAACTTCTCCACTTTTATCTGCATCAGCAGCATTAATATTAAATGCGTTAAAATATTTAGCTAAGATTGATGATAAAATTGTATTAATTGCTCCAGCAGTTATTGAGCCTATTTCTAAAATGAAGATTGAAAAGCTTGGAAACCATAACCCAAGACTTCATGCTGATGAAGCATTAATTGCGCTAACTATTTCAGCAACATTAAATCCACTTGCTCAAGAAGCATTAAACCAATTAGATAAATTAGCTCATCTTCAAGCACATTCAACTGTAATGCTTTCTGAAGATGATTCAAAGATTTTTAAGAAATTAAAAATTGACTTAACTACAGAGCCTGAATATTACGCTCATAAATTATATACAAAATAACATAAAAAGCTTCGTTTTGAAGCTTTTTTGTTTATATAAATAAAAATTATTGAATCATATACAAAAAATATTTATAATAAAGATAGTTATGAAGCGTTTAAAAAAGGAGAAAAAGAAATGACATTAGGGGAAAAAATACGAGAGGTTCGTGAACAAAAAGGGGTAAGTCAAAATGATTTATCAAAATCAATTTTTGTATCGCATGAAGAAATTGGAAGATGGGAATCAAATAAAGATATTCCTTCAAAGAGAAGATTAGAGGATTTAGAAAAATATTTTAATCTTGAAAAAGATTATTTCATTTCACAAGAAGAATATGAAGTATTAGATAAGGAATATGAAAAGAAAAGAAAAATAAGAAAAATACTTAAGTATTCAAAGTATCCATTAATTTTAGTTGCTTTTATAATTTTTTTACAAATATGTTTTTTACCTAAGCAAGGAAAATTTTATGATATTGATGGTAAAACTTATGTAGTTTATAAGAATAAAGGCTTATTTGGCGATGGTGAAGTTGAGCTTATTGCTAAAACAGCATCAACAGATATCAATTCATCAGTAGCTAATATTCCTGATACAATTTCTGTTTGGGAAGGTATATACTTTTTAAAATTTAAGGTTAAATATGTTTATATTGGAGAGTTATATGAAAAAAATGAAATAATCAATTTACCAAGATATTTTGAAGGTTTTTGTTATACTTATCCAGTAAATCAGTGGTCTAATGCAGGCTCAAATTATGGGGAAGTAGAGTTTAATAAAATTAGCGTTTCACCTTTAAATAAAAAATATGATTCAAGAGAAGATTGTGGATGCTTAATTGATTCGAAAACTGATACCATACTATATGGATCAAATGTTTCAGTTTTTGTTCCTGAAGGCGTAAAAGAGGTTAATAGTCATTGTTTAAGAAATTTCTTTAGAACTGAAAAAACTAGATATACATTACCATCTTCAGTGGAGACTTTAGGTGATTTTGCTTTTTCAAGCTTTGATACTATAGAACCAAATGCTAGAGAACTATATAGATATAATGGAACAAATAGAGTTGATTATTTCGATTTTGGTTCCGTTAAAAAAATAGGTAGGGGTATTCTTTCTAAAGCATTTTTACCAGATTCAACAATCATTTTGCCTAAGACATTAAGAACTATTTATGAAGATTCTCTTAATTCTTATAAAGGTAATATTGAAATAGTTAATATTTTTTATAAAGGCACTAAGGAAGATTGGGAAAAAGTTGAAATTGTTAATAGTGATAATCATGAGCTATATATCAATTGTTTAGAATCAAACTTTTATTATTATTCAGAAGAAAAGCCATCTGAAAATGGTGTTTATTGGCACTATGATGAAAATAATAATCCTGTAGTTTGGGAATAAAATTATATACAAAATAACATAAAAAGCTTCGTTTTGAAGCTTTTTTGTTTATATAAATAATAATTATTGAATTATATACAAAAAATATTTATAATGAAGATGGTTTTGAAGCGTTTAAAAAGGAGAAAAAGAAATGACATTAGGGGAAAAAATAAGAGAGGTTCGTGAACGAAAAGGTGTAAGTCAATATGACTTATCTAGATCTATTTTTGTTGCACAAGATGAAATAGGAAGATGGGAATTAGATAAATCTATTCCTTCAAAAAAAAGATTAGAGGATCTAGAAAAGTTTTTTGAGCTTGAAAAGAATTATTTCATATCAGAAGAGGAATATGAAATATTGGATAAGGAATATGAAAAGAAAAGAAGAATAAAGAAGATACTTAAAATTGCAAAGTATCCATTAATTTTAGTTGTATTAATATTTATTTTACAATTTGCTTTTTTACCACATAAAGGTAAAATATATAAAATAGATGGAAAAACTTATGCAGTATATGAAAATAAAGGTTATTTTGGAGATGGTGTTGTAGAATTTATTCCATCAGATTCTCCTGTGGTTAATATACCTGATACAATTTCTGTTTGGAATGGTATTTATTTTTTTAAATTTAAAGTTAAATATGTATATTTACCAGGATTAAAAGATAAAAATGCACAAATTAATTTACCTAGATACTTTGAAGGTTTTTGTAATACATATCCTGAAGGCGATAGAGTTCATTTTGCATATTTAGGGCAAGTTGAATTTTATAAGATTAGTGTATCACCTCTAAATGAAAAATATGATTCAAGAGGCGATTGTGGATGCCTAATTGATTCAAAAACCGATACTTTATTATATTCATCTAAATATGCATTAGATTCAGTCAAGGAAGCGGCTCTTTATGAAGAGATAAAAGGTGTATCCTCTTATGGGTTTGTTTATTTTTTTAGTAAAGGACAAACAAGTTATACATTACCTTCATCAATTGAGTTTTTAGATGATTTTGCCTTCGGAAGTGCTTATGTAGGTACATATTTGGTTTCATATTTTGATTTTGGTTCTATTAAGAAAATAGGTAATGGAGTTTTCTGGCAAACAACCTTTGAAAATACAAAAATAATTCTTCCTAAAACATTAGAATCAATTCATAGTGAAGCTCTTAATTCATTTAATAGTAAAAAGCAATTAGCTAATGTTTTTTATAAGGGCTCTAAGGAAGATTGGGAAAAGGTTGAAATTATTGATAGTAGAACTCATGAATTAAAGCTTGGTGGAGAAAATTCTAAATTTTATTATTATTCAGAAGAAAAGCCATCTGAAAATGGTGTTTATTGGCACTATGATGAAAATAATAATCCTGTAGTTTGGGAATAAATAAAAAAAGACAAGAAATTATAAAATTCAATTTCTTGTCTTTTTCTTTTTATCTTTTATCTATTATCTTTTAGTGAATCAGTCATACTAACCATTGTGGCTTTTTTCTTTAATAGAAGTAGTGTTAATACATATGTTAGAATAATTGTTCCCATAATAATTAACGCTGTTGAAAACTTCATCATAACAGGCATTATCATATTGTTTGATGCAACTGTTACTTTAAAGTATATTTTTAATATTAGGAATGCTAAAGGCATACCACCTGCAATACCTAAAGGTACTAATATATGATTACCATTAATAATCATACTATTAATTTCTCTTGGTGTATAACCTAATACCATTAACATTGAAATATTTGCTTGATTATCTTCTATTATTACATTAACAACTGTAAATACTGCGATAATACAAATTGAAATACCAATAATTAATACTAGATAAATGATTGGCTGTCTTTCTTTAAGCTTTGCATCCTTTTGTTTTTCAATAGAAGATTTTTGGAATATGTTGATAATATTAGAAGAACTAATTTTATCATCAATTGCCTCTTTTGATAAAACTATATTATATAAGCCGTCTAGAGATTCAATAGATGCACCATCATTAAAATATGAATCTAGTGCTTCATATACCTCTTCTGGTAAATCTATTGACTGTAGAAGTGATTCTATTGTTTTAAAGTATGAGTCAATTACATTAGATTTATTAGTTAATATATAAGATATTAATCCATTATCAATAATACCTGTAACTGTAAATTCTAGCTTATCTTTATTGAAGTTAGAATAGATTGTAACCTTATCGCCTTTATTAATATTCATTAATTCAGCACAAAGCTTTGAAACATAGAATGAATCTTGATCTAATTTAGTAATTTGTGTTCCATCTGTTAAAGTTGTATACCACAAATTCATATTTTCTTCATCGGCCCCCATAAGTGGGATTTTTCTATCATCAGCTTCATAAATTGTGGCAATCATATAATTATATTTATCAGATTTTAATTCTTCATCTGATGCTATATTTGGAATTTTTAAAGTATATTCATATTCAAAATCTCCAGCCTTTTTCATTGCTTGAGAAACAATGGCATCAATTGTATCTAGCATCATTAATGAAATACTTATGATTAAAGTAGAACAAAGTATACCTAAGAATACAACAAATGTTCTTCCTTTATTTATAACAAGTGATCTTAATGAATATTTACGAGTAATCTTAGTTCTTTTTTCAACTAAGAAATTAGAAGCCTTAGATTTTTTACCTGCACCTCTTAATAGGTCAGTTACTGGCTTATTAATTAATTTTTTAACAGTTAAAATAGAAGCTAAAACATAAATAATAGTAGGAACTATAACACCTAATATAGCCATATACCAAGGATAAATGAATTCTATTTTCATAACCTCATAATCGCCTGTCGATAGCTTTCCAAAATAATTAGCTCCTATATAAACAATTATAGTCATTAATAATCCACCAATAATACCTGGTATCATAGACATTATTGAATAATGGTAGCATATTTCTTTTTCTCTATAGCCTAATGCTTCAAGAGTTCCAATTATTTTTTGATCATTTTTAACTTTAATATTTAATATAATAGCTATAATTGATACTACAGCTAAAGGCATTATAACTAAGAATAGGAATGAAAAAGAAATAAACATTTGTGGTCTTGTATAAAATGTTTTAATTCTTCCTGATGTTTTACTTGAATTATATTGGTATGTAATATAGTTTTCAAATAAGAATTGTCTTAGCTTTTCAACATCAGTTTTTCCATTTTGATCATATTTTAAAGAATAAGTAGAAGATGCTGAAATGTTACCATCCATAATATCCTTAAACTTAATATAAGCATTATCATTAATATAACCAATGAAGAATGAATCATAATTAGCATAAGCATCAGTTGTAGATTCTAATCCATTTAAATAATCAGGTCTTACAAAATAACCAACTATTCTAAATTCAAAATCTCCAAGCTTAATTTTATTCTTATTACTCTTTAATGATATATTATGTCTATTGGCATATTTTTCGTTAATGATAATTTCATTATCCTTTAAATCATTAACGGATTTTAAATTAACATCACTAGCTTGTTCTGTAATAATATATTTATTAATTTTTGTATTGTTTTTAAATATTTTAGCATGAGTATTATTTACTGAAGCTAAATTACCATTTTCATCGTATGCTTGTGCATCAAGAACATTTAATGATTCTTGTTTTTCAATTAATATATTATATTCTTTTTCAATTTTTTTAATATCGTCATCTTCAATTGAGCTTAATGTTTCAACATTTGCATCCTCAACTACACATTTATCAAACATATCAAAAACATATGTTTTAATACCATTTCCACATGTATATAGTAAGGCAAATGCCATTACAGATAGCATTGTTAGAAGTGAAGCTGCAATATAAAATATTAAATTTGTTTTTACACTTCGTTTATATCTTTTATTGAGTCTTAAATTTAATTTCATAAGATTACCTCACTATAATTCTAATTCATCGGCAGTAATCTTATTTTCATTATTTATGATACTATTAACATTACCATCTTTAAATCTTATTATTACATCCGCAATACCTTGAATAGCTTCATTGTGAGTAATAATAATGATTGTTGTATGGTATTTTTGATTAACCTTTTCAATAACCTTTAATACACTTTTAGATGATTTAGTATCTAAGGCACCTGTTAATTCATCACAAAGAAGAATTTTAGGATTTTTAACTAACGCTCTCGCAATCGCGATACGCTGTTGTTGTCCACCTGATAATTCTCTTGGAAATCTATTTTTTAAATCAGAGATTTCTAAAGATTCCATAATCTCATCTATATTTAAATTAGTTTCCTTATTAGATATATCTGATACAACCTCTATATTTTCTAAAGCTGTTAAATCTGGAACTAAATTATAGAATTGGAAAACAAATCCAATTATTTTCCTTCTATATTCAGTCATTTCCTTTTTATTGGCCTTAGAAATATCAATTCCATCTACAACGATAGAACCACTAGTTAATACATCTAATCCCCCAACCATATTTAATAATGTTGATTTACCAGATCCTGAAGGACCTAATACAACATAAACCTTTCCTTCTTCTAAAGAAAGGTCAACACCGTCTAAGGCTTTTACTAGTGAATCGCCATAGCCGTATTCTTTTCTTGCGTCTTTTATTTCAATAAGCATATTAACATCTCCCTTAGGTTAATTATATTATAATTCAGTTTCTATTACAAAGGGAAAATCGTACTTTGTAATACCGATTTTTATTGACAGCAATAATAATTAATATTAAAATTATAGTGTAAATGAATAATTCCTAAAAAAGGGAGTAGAAAAACTAGTAATAGTTGTTAATATCGTCAACACGATTCAATCCGGTATTAATTTAAATTTCGAGACTTTTGGTTAATTCCAAAAGTCTTTTTTTTGGGAATTGGATTTTATAAGAAAAGCATTTTAAAGGAGAAAAGAAAAAATGAAATTATTTACTATTTTAGCTGGTGCTGAAGTACCAGTAATTATCACAGTTGTTGTGGTAGCTTTTGTTGTATTATTAGTTCTTTTATTTGCTGCAGGATATGTTAAGGCAGCACCTGATACAGCAATTATTATTTCAGGCTTAGGAAAAAGAAAGATTTTAATCGGTAAGGCTGGATTTAGAATTCCTTTCTTACAAAGATTAGATAAATTATCTTTAAGAGTTTTCCAAGTAGATATTAAAACAGATGAAGCAATTCCAACATCTAATTTCATTAATATTAGAGTTGATGGTGTTGCAAATTTAAAAATATCTTCTGATCCAAAATTATTGAATTTAGCAGCTGAATCTATTTTAAATATGAATGAAAATGATTTAATTGCTCAAGTTCAACAAGTATTACAAGGTAATATGAGAGAAATTATTGGTACAGTTGATATTAAAAGATTAGTTCAAGATAGACAAGGTGTTGCTCAATCAGTTAAGGAAAATGTTGTTCCTGATATGGCAAAAATGGGTATTGAGGTTGTTAATTTTAACATTCAATCATTTTCTGATGATAACCATGTAATTGAAAATCTAGGTATTGATAACATTTCTCAAATTTCAAAGGATGCAGCAATTGCAAAAGCAAATGCAGATAGAGATGTTACTATTGCAAGATCTTTAGCAGATGAAGCTGCAAACCGTTCAAGAGTTGAAGCTAATCAAAAGATTATTGAACAAAATACTGAGTTATCATTAAAGGAATCTTCATTAAAGCAAAAGACTGATACTGCTAAAGCAACAGCAGATGCAGCTTATGCAATTGAAGAGCAAAAAAGACAACAAGAAATCAACATTGCTCAAATTAATGCTGATATTGCAAAGAGAGAAAGAGAAGTTGAATTAGGTCAAAAGGAAGTTGAACTTCAAGAAAGAAAGCTTCAAGCTCAAATTAATAAGCAAGCTGAAGCAGAAAAATATGCTGCAGAACAAAAAGCAGAAGCTGACCTATTCACTCGTCAAAAGGCTGCTGAAGCTAGAAAGTATGAATTAGAACAAGAAGCTGAAATGCAAAAGATTAAGGCAGAAGCTGAAAAGGTTGCTAAAGAAAAAGCAGCTGAAGCATTAAAGATTGAAGCTGAAGCTAAGAAGGAAGCTGCTTTAGCAGAAGCTGCAGGTATTGAAGCTAAGGGTAAAGCAGAAGCTGATGCTATATTAGCTAAGGCAGAAGCTATGAAGCAATATGGTGAAGCTGCAACATTACAATTAATTTTAGATTCTAATGTTTTACCTGAAATTGTTAAAGCATACTCAGAACCAATGGCAGCTGCAATGAGCCAAATCGATTCTATCACTATGTACGGTGAAGGAAATACTGCAAAATTAAATGAAGAAATTACAAAGAATGGAACTCAAATTTTTGCAGGATTAGAAAAAGCTACAGGCTTAGATATTAAGTCTTTACTTGCAGGTTTTTTAGGTGGTAAACTATTAAATACAAAAGCTCAAGAACAAACAACAGTATCTGAAAAAAAGTAAAAAAAGAAGGGCGGACTTCTTGTTCGCCCAACAAAATGAATAACATTTAATATAATCAAAATAATACTAAATGATAAATATGTTATTTTTGAATAACATAAAGAGTGTTTTGAGGTTTTGAAATGAAGACAATAGGACACAGAAAAGACCTTATAGGCTTTCTTTATATAGTAACTTTTTTTATTGGTATACTATCATTTATAGTTGGAATTCTTTATTGTGTTCATCATAACAATTTTAATGGTCGTACAATTATTGATCTTCTATTTTGTATTATTGGTGGAGCTGTAATGATTATTGTATCTGTATTTGAACTTAAATGTTTTTTTTCTACAAAGCCAAATGCGATTTGTGCTGATAATGAAAAAATGAGTGTTAATGGAGATAAATTCTCAATTACAGATATAGTAGATGTATCATATAAAAGAGCTAAATCTAGATATTGCAGATATAATTATGGTGAAGTGATTATATATACAAGGTTTAATACATATCATGTAAAGAATATTGCTGATTGTGAATATGTTAGTAAAAGAATAACAAAGCTTATGTATGAAAAGAAAAATTCAAGTTTAGAATAAAAAAGGGGATTAATCAATTAAGAAATTGGTTAGAGTGTTTTGTAATGGAAAATATGGAATACAGAACAATTGGGCATAAGAGAAGTGGTATAGGAATTGCTTATATATTTATGCTAGTACTTGCGGTAGGAATGTTTGTTGCTGGATGCTTATTTGTGGCTGCATCAAAAGGATTTGATTATTCATGTATAATGTTTTTCTTAGGTGGATTATTAGCTGGAATATATTCTGTTGTACAACTAATTGAGTTCTATTCTACAAAGCCTGATGTAATATCTACTAATGGTGAAAAAATGAAGGTTAATGACAATGTATTTAATATAAATGATATTGTAGATGTATCATATAGAAAAGCTAGATATAGAGGCGGAGAGTACAATCATGGAAATATAACTATAACAACTAAGGATTCTAGTTATGTTGCTCAATTTGTTTCTAACTGCGAAAGTGTTAGTAAGGAAATTACAAAGCTTATGTATGAAAAGAAAAATTCTAAAGCATAATTGGGGAAAAATATAAATATTTTATTAATAATTGGTAGGCCTTTTAAAGCTTACCAATTTTTTCTTGTTTGAAAGCGCTTCTCGAATCTTGTAAACGAAAACTTAAACGTTTATAATAAAAATAAAGGTAAAATAATTATTAATTTAATAGGAGGATTATTATTATGCCATTAGTAAATGCGAAGGATATGGAAGCAAAAGCCTTAAAGGGACATTATGCAGTTGGTGCTTTCAATATCAATAATCTAGAATGGACAAAGGCCATTTTACAAACTGCTGAAGAGTTACAATCTCCAGTTATGCTTGGAGTATCAGAAGGAGCTAACAAGTATATGACAGGCTACAAGGTAGTAGCTGATATGGTTAAAGCTATGATTGAAACTTTAAACATTACAGTACCTGTTGCCCTACACTTAGACCATGGTACTTATGAAGGAGCTAAGAAAGCTTTAGAAGCTGGTTATTCATCAGTAATGTTTGATGGTTCTCATTATCCACTTGATGAAAACTTAGAAAAGACTAGAGAAATCGTTGCTTTAGCACACAAGATGGGAGCTACTGTTGAAGCAGAAGTTGGTACTATCGGTGGTGAAGAAGACGGTGTTATCGGACGTGGAGAAGTTGCTGATCCTGAAGAATGCTTAACATTAAAGAACACAGGTATCGATATGTTAGCTGCAGGTATTGGTAATATTCATGGTAAATATCCTGATAACTGGAAGGGATTAGAATTTGATGCTTTAGCTGCTATTAAAGCTAAGGTTGGTGAATTCCCACTAGTATTACATGGTGGTACAGGTATTCCTGAAGACCAAATTAAGAAAGCTATTTCTTTAGGTGTTACAAAGATTAACGTTAATACTGAATGTCAATGGGCATTCCAACAAGCTACAAGAAAGTATATCGAAGCTGGTAAGGATTTAGAAGGTAAAGGATTCGACCCTAGAAAATTATTAGCACCTGGTACTGAAGCTATTAAAGAATGCGTAAAGACTAAGATGGAAATGTTTGGTTCAATTGGCCACGCAAAAGACTAGTAAAAATTTAAAAAATAAATTATAATGTTAAGGGACGGGATACTGTCCCTTAAATTTTTTTTATGAAAGAGGAGAATAAAATGAGAATTGCTTTAATTAACGAAAATTCACAAGCTGCAAAGAATGAATTAATTTTTAATACTTTAAATAAGGTAGCTACAAAATATGGTCATACAGTAGATAATTATGGTATGTTTGGCGCTGAAGATAAATCATTAACTTATGTACAAAATGGTTTACTTGCTGCAATTTTATTAAACTCTGGTGCTGCTGATTTTGTTGTTACAGGCTGTGGTACTGGTGTTGGTGCTATGCTTGCATTAAATTCATTCCCTAATGTTTTATGTGGATTAGTTATTGAACCAAGTGATGCATATTTATTTGGTCAAATCAATGATGGAAATGCTATTTCTATGCCATATGCTAAAGGCTTTGGCTGGGGTGCAGAATTAAATTTAGAAAATGTTTATGAAAATTTATTTAAAGCTCCATTTGGTGGTGGATACCCTAAAGAAAGAGTAGTACCTGAACAAAGAAATAAGAAGATCTTAGATGGTGTTAAGAAAATCACTCATAGACCTATGATTGAAATTTTAAAGGAAATTGATAGAGATTTCTTACTTGAAACTATCGATAGAGATTCATTCAAAAAATTATTCTTTGAAAATGCTAAGGATAAGGAAATCATTGATTTTATTAAAACAGTTTTAAAATAATTTAAAAAAGCACTTCGGTGCTTTTATTATTTGACTTTAATTTTTTAATTATTATAATTATAGTAGAATGAATAAGGAGAGAAAAAAATGAATAGAAACACACTTAAAACATTATCGCTTGTAGTAGGTATATTGTTAGTATCACTTGCAGCATTCACATTAATTAATAATGTAATTCTTTTTGTTGATCTAACAAAAATAGATTGGGGTTCAAACTCAAAATATGTAGCATATATTATTATTACAACAATTATATCTGTTATTGATTTAGTGTTAGAAGCAATAGTTGGATATTTAATTATTAAATCATATATGTATAAATCAAATGAAGATAAATATATGGAATATCCTGTATTATTATATTTTGTTTTTGGATTAATTAAATTAATAATCTATATGTTCTTCTTTGGCGTAAATAGCGGAAGCTTCTGGGTTGATTTTATATTTACTGTTGCTGGATTTGTATTATTAGTTATTAATCGTTTCTCAACTTTAGAAAAGAAGATTAAAAACATTTTAGTTTTAGTTGCAATTGGTTTAGCATTTACACTTGTTTTCAATGATTTAATTAATTCTGTTGGCTTTAGTATTGCTATAAATTTAGTTGCAGTTGCATTATATGTAATAATTTTCTTATATTTCTTATTTAAAATGTTATTAAATAATAATATTAATGAAGAAGAACCTGAAAATCCAATTCAATAATGTTTGAATAAACACCAAAATATTTTGGTGTTTTTCTTTTATTAGCCAGTCTTATATGATATAATTTAAAGGGTCGGTGGTATTAGTTTATGAAAGTTTTAGTATATTTTGAACAACGGGGAAAACTTAAACAAAGCGGAATAGGAAGAGCCTTAACTCATCAAAAGCAAGCATTGACTTTAGCTAATGTTGATTTCACTTTAAATAAAAATGATGAATATGATTTAGCTCATATTAATACATTATTTTCAGGTTCTTATAAGTTGTTAAAAAAATGTCATAAAAAAGGAATGAAAGTAATTGTTCATGGTCATTCAACAAAAGAAGATTTTAGAAAATCTTTTAGATGCTGGAGATTAATGGCTCCAATATTTAATCATATGATTGTGAAGATGTATAAGCATGCAGATGCTATAATTACTCCAACTCCATATTCAAAGGGATTAATTGAAAATTATAGAGGCGTTAAATGCCCTGTTTATGCTATATCAAATGGTATAATGGAAAAAGAATATGCTTATAATGAAGAAAATGTAAAAGCATTTGATGAATTTTTCAAAATTCCAGAAGGAAAGAAAATAGTTATTTGTGCTGGTTTATATTTTGAAAGAAAAGGTATTTTAGATTTCTTTGAGGTAGCAAGAAAAATGCCTGATGTAGAATTTATTTGGTTTAGCCATTTGAATAAACATCTAACTCAATTAAAAATATTAAAGGCTATCAAAAATAGACCTTCAAATGTATTAATGCCAGGCTATGTTGATATTAAGGTATTAAGAGGAGCATTCCATAGAGCTGATTGTTATTTCTTCCCAAGCTATGAGGAAAATGAAGGAATAGCGGTTTTAGAGGCAATGGCATCTGGATTACCTATAGTTGTTAGAGATATTGGTGTATTTAGCGATTGGCTTTCTGATGGTGTTAATTGCTATAAAGGATCTAATAATAATGAATTTATTGAAAAGATAAATAAAGTATTAGATTCTGATAATTCTTTAATTATTGAAAATGCTAATAAGGTTATTTCAGAAAGAACCTTAGATAAAATTGGTGAACAATTGAAAAAAACTTATGAGATTGTCTATAACAATAAGTAGTAATAATATACAAAAGTGGAGTAATCCACTTTTTTTATTTTTTATGTTGAATATTTTTTTTAAAATTAATAAAATAAAAATAGGAGAATGAAGCATATGGAAAAAAGAATAGATAGACGTATTATAAAATCAAAGAAAGCAATTAGAGAAGCATTTTTTAATTTATTATTAGAAAAAGATTTTAAGAATATCACTATAAAGGATATTGCTGAAAGGGCTCAAGTAGATAGAAAAACATTCTATAATTATTATTCATCAATATTTGCATTAGTTAATGAATATGAAAATGAATTAGTAATCGGACTTGATGCTTTATTCGATGAAATAGATTTTTCTAAATTCTCAGAAAATCCTGAAGAGATATTTTCAGCTTTATATAGATTCTTAAAACCTAATTTAGATTATTATAAATTAATGTTTAGCATTAACTTCTCTGAAAACTTATCTAAAAAAATTATTGGATTATTAAAATTTAAAATTATAGCTTCTTTTGAAAAGAGCTTAATTGCCTTAAAAATGGATCCTCGGCAATATGATTTAACAATTGTCGCTGAATTTTTATCATCTGCAATCTTGGGAGTATATTTCAGATGGATTAATGAAGGAAGTGCTCGTCCTTTTGAGAGCTTAACAAAGGACATTGGTGATATCACATTGTATGGCTTAAATGGTTATCTAATTGAGAAACCAGATTATTCTAATAAGAGGTGAAAAATATGGGAGAAGATTCAAGAGTAGTAAGAACTAAAAAAGCTATAAAGGATGGCTTTATAACTTTATTAGGTATTAAAGAAATAGATTCAATTACAGTTAAAGATATAGCTGCTTATGCAAATGTAGATAGAAAAACTGTATATAATTATTATCCAGGTGTTTATGCTTTAATTGAAGAAATAGAAGATGATTTTGCTAAATCAATGGCTGAGCATTCAAAATTCATGCAATCAATTAATGTAATAGAAAATCCTGATGAATACATTTCAATGATTAAAGATGAAATTATTAAAAATCTTGTTCGTTATAAAGATTTTTTAAATGCTCAGGAAGGCTCTAATCTTTTATTAAAATTAACAAAGATTATTGAAAAGAATGTAGAGGCAAATCTTTTAGCTAATTTAAGAAAATCAGGAAAAGAACCAATTGTTTATAATGTAAGATTATGTGCTACATTTATTATCGATGGAATGATTGGTGTTTGTAGAAATTGTATTAATGCATTAGAAAAGGATCCTGAACGTTTTATTAAGGATGTTGCGACATTAGCTTTATATGGAACTGGTGGTATTTTCTTAGGCATTCCAAAGAAAGAATAAAAAAACTATTGACAAATAAAATTTAATTGTATACAATATAGTTGTAAATGATTGAAGGAGGCTTGTCTATGGATAGATTCGATGTTGCCATAATTGGTACAGGTCCTGCGGGATTAGAAGCTGCATTAACATTAAAGAATAGAAATAAAAAGATATTATTATTAGGAAATAATAATTCTTCAGATAAAGTTTATAAAGCTCATGAAATTAAAAATTATTTAGGCTTACCTAATATAAGTGGAGAAGATTTTTCTAAAGCATTTATAGAACATATAAAGGTTATGGGAATTGAAATAACTGAAGATGTCATTTCTCAGGTTTATGATATGGGTGATTATTTTGCCTTACAAGGTCATGGTCAAGAAATGTATGAAGCAAAATCAGTTATTATTGCAACTGGTGTTAAATTTGATAAGCCATATAAAGGTGAAGAAGAATTCTTAGGTCGTGGTGTTAGCTATTGTGCTACATGTGATGCACCTTTATATAAGGGCAAGAACATTTGTGTTGTATTAGAATCAGCTGATGAATTTGATGAGGTTGAATTCTTAGCATCTGTTGCTAATGAATTAACATTAATTCCTCTTTATGATGATGAAATTAAATCAATTTCAAATGTAAAGGTCGTTAAGGATAAGCCAATTGAGATTAAAGGTGAAAGAAAAGCAAATAAGCTTATATTAGAAAATAATGAAGTTGATTTTGACGGATTATTTATTCTAAAAAAGAGTGTTCCACTTTCATACCTTTTACAAGGAATTGAAATGGATGGAGCTCATATAGCAGTTAACCGCCAAATGGAAACAAATATCAAAGGCGTATTTGCATGTGGTGATATTACTGGTAAGCCATATCAATATATTAAGGCTGCTGGTGAAGGAAATGTTGCAGCATTATCTGCAGTAAATTTTTTAGCAAATAATAAATAAAGGAAGGTAGATTATAATGAAGAATATTACAAGTGAAGAATTTGCAAAATTAAGTGGTACAGTTTTAGTTGATTTCAATGCTACATGGTGTGGACCTTGTAGAATGTTACACCCAGTATTAGATGAATTAGAAAAAGAATATAACGATATTCAATTCGTAGGAATTGATTGTGATGATGAATCAGATGTTGCAGAAAAATATAATGTAACTAATATTCCATGTGTAGTTTTATTAAAGGATGGAAAAGAAGTAGCAAGATCTGTAGGATTTAGACCAAAGAATTCTATGGCTCAATTCATTGAAGAAAATAAGTAATTTAGATTTTTAAGATGTTGGTAACGAAAGTTATCAACATTTTTTCTTTTTCTTTATTATTTTTTTAAAACTTATGAAAATTCTATCTATTATTATAATGGAGGATAAAAAATATATTAGTAAATGATTTAAAAGAGTATGGTAAGGGATATTCAGTACAAAATCTTTATAGAATGAGTCAAATATCTAATGAATTTGCATATGATGAATTATTCTCGCAACCTGCGAGAGAAATTCCTTGGTTCACTTTAGTTGAAATAGTGCATAAATCTAAAACATATGAGGAAATTAGGCACCAGCCTGGTGCCCAAATTCCATGGCGAAGCTTGATTGGAATAATGTAAAAATCTAAAACACATGAAGAAATGCTTTATTATATTAATGAAACACATAAGAATGGTTGCTATAGAAATTAAAGGAGAAAATAATGAATAAAGAAATAGAAACAAAAGAGTATTTTAATGA
>JAFXUP010000043.1 GCA_017524905.1 Acholeplasmatales bacterium
AAGAGGAGAAAAAATGATTTATGACATTCAAATTAAGCATTTATTAACAATGACTGCCCCATCTAAAGGAAAAAGTGAACCTTGGAAGAAGATTTGCACATCTAATGATTGGACATATACAACTTTAGATATTTTAGGTGGGAGAAATGGAGTAATTGGAGAATTTAAATATCGAACATTAATTGTTCAAATATTATTTGGAATAATTAAAAATAGCGCAAAAATGAGTGTGTTAGATTTTGCTAATAAATATTTATTTACACCGTTGGGTATAGAAAAAAGGACAAGTGCGAATTGTTCTAATGCTAAAGATCAACTGGAATATACAATGAGTAAAAAGAACCATGGGAAAGTATGGTTTTTAGATCCTACTAATATGCCTACAGCAGGTTGGGGATTATCATTATCTGCATATGAGATGGCTCAAATTGGATTAATGGTATTAAATAAAGGTATTTATAATAATAAAAGAATAGTAAGTGAGAATTGGATAGACCTGATGGGTAAATCATACATTTCATTAGATTTTAAATTTGGCAATCAAGATTATGGATATATGTGGTGGTTACCACATAGAACATCTAATGTTATAGCCGCGATTGGTGATGGTGGAAATGTTATCTATGTTAATTATGATAAAAATATCGTAGTTGCTGTAACGGGATATTTTAAACCTATGGTATTCGATAGAATTAAATACATAGAAGAAAATATAGTTAAAGCAATAGAATCAAAATAAACACATTTTGTTGTATTATTATCCAAATGTATATGGCTTTTTTCTACACTAGAAGGTGAGTTATGGGTTTAAATATAAAATATGTTTGTGCTATGATTGTTTTAGGGGGATTTTTAAATGAAAAAAATAGTTAGTTCAATTCTATTGATTATATTTATTATTATTTTAAGCTCTTGTGGTAAAAATGAAGAGATTAAAATTTTATATACAAATGATATTCATGGTTATATTGCTAACCAAAAGGAAGATGAAAATAAAAATAAAATACCACTTTTAAGGTTAAATAATATAGCTGCATATAAGAAAAAGTTAATTGCTGATAATAATAATGTTTTATTGTTTGATGCAGGAGATGAAATTCAAGGTTCAGTTTATGGCTCTCTTGATAAAGGGGTAGAAATGATTAAGATTTTGAATAAAACTGGTTATGATTTAGCAATTCCAGGAAATCACGATTTTGATTTTGGTATGGATGGCTTTAATAGAATTGTTAAAGATGCAAATTATCCTTTTATTTCTTGTAATTTTAAATCATTAGAAAATAATAAAAATATATTGGATTCAAATAAAATATTTAATATAGGTGGTAAAAAAATTGGTGTTGTAGGAGTATCTACACCTGAATCTATTACAACATCTACTCCAAAATTTTTCCAAAATGATAAGGGTGAATTTATATATACTTTTGATGGATTAAAAGATAAAAATGATTTATATAATTCAGTTCAAAAGGCAATTGATGAAATAAGAAATAATGTAGATTATTTAATTATTTTAGGTCATTTAGGAGTTGGAATTGATGCGGAAAAAGCAGGAATTAGAAGTATAGATGTTATTAATAATACAACTGGCATAGATGCTTTTATTGATGGTCATTCTCATACTATGGTTGAAAATAAAATTGTAAAAACAAAAGATAATAAAGATTGTGTTTTAACTCAGACTGGCTGTTATTTAGATAGAATTGGTGAAATGACAATTAATAAAGATGGCATTTCTACTAAATTTATTAATGATTTAAGTGGATATAATGATGAAGATGTTAAAACTTTAGAAGATTCATTGATTAATTCAATTAATAATAAGCTTAATGATAAAATTGCAAAGCTTGAAAAGCCTTTGTTAGTAACAAGCCCTGATAATTTAAATCAAAGACTGGTTAGAGCTAGAGAAACTAATTTAGGTGATTTTACATCCGATAGTGTTTATTGGTATTTAAATATGGAAAAGGAATTAAATTGTGACATTGCATTAACAAATGGTGGTGGAATAAGAGCTAATTTATTAGCAGGTGATGTGACATATTTAGGTGCTAAAACAGTAGAACCTTATGGAAATCAAGTTTGTTTAATTAAAACAAAAGGTATAAATATAAAAAATGCCTTAGAAATGGGCGTTAATGTTTTAGAAAAATGGGATACTGAGTGGAATACACCAGCTGAAAATGGTGGTTTTTTGCAGGTATCAGGCATGAAATTTGAGATTGATTGTAGTGTTAAATCGAGTGTAAAAACTGATGATCATGGCATGTTTTTATCTGTTGATGGTGATTATAGAGTTAAAAATGTTATGGTTTATAATAAGAGCACTAAGACATATGAGGATTTAGATCTTAATAAAGAATATTATGTTGGTGGAATTAATTATATTTTAAGAAATAATGGTAATGGTCTATCAATGTTTAAGGATTCTGAAAATGTTGTTGATTATGTTGGTGAAGATTATATGATTTTAGCTAATTATATGGCATCATTTAAGAGCTCAAATGGAGATGTTGTTGTTAATAATTTGAATTCTCCATTAAAGAAATACGAAAACTATTTATTAGATTATGAAAATCCAGCTGGTTCATCAAGAATAAAGATATTAAATTTATAGAATTTTTTAGTATAAATAGTATACAAAAAGTAATAAACGATAGAGACCTAGCAATAGGTCTTTTAATTTATAAAATAGAGTATTATTTTTTAAATTAGTTTTGTGATATAATTGAATATATAATTTTATTTAAAAATGTGTTTATAAAAGAAACATTATTAATGATATAGAGGGAGATAATAATGCGTAATATTTTAAAATATGTGAATAAATATTGGTATTTAGCAATCCTTGCTCCTTTATTTATGATAGTAGAGGTTTTAATGGATTTTATGCTAAGCCAATATATGGAAAAAACAGTAGATTACGGTATTCAAGCATCAAATTTAGATAATGTTATTAAATATGGAATGATGATGCTTTTAATTGTTTTTATCGGAGTTACTGCAGGTATTTTAGCAGGTGTTTTTACTAATATATGTGCGTATAAGTTTTCTAATGATTTAAGAAAAGATTTATTTAAAAAAATAATGAATTTAAGCTTAGCTCAAGCTCATGATTTTAAAACTGGTTCTTTAATTACTAGAGTGACTAATGATATAACTCAAATTCAAAATATGGTTTCTATGGCATTAAGAGGACTAATTAGAAATTTATCATTTTGTATTTTTGGTGTAATATTTACATTAATGATTAGTAAGGATTTTGGTATTGTTTTAATAATTTTATTACCAATTGAAATTATCGCAACATTTATTTTTATAAAATTAGTTTTCCCTATCTTTAAGATAATTCAACAAAAGCTTGATAAGGTTAATACTGTAATGCATGAAAATGTTGATGGTGCAAGAGTAGTTAAAGCCTTTGGAAAAGAATCATATGAATATGATAGATTTAAAAAGAGTAATGATGATTATACTGAACAAAACCTATATGTAAGTAAAAAATCAGCATTTTTCATTCCTTTCGTAACTTTATTAATTTATTGTGCTCAAATGATTATTTTCTATTTAGGCGGTACATCAATTATTAATGAGTTTAAAAATCCAACAAATGGTGATTTTTTAATGATTGGTGAGGTTACTCAGGCAATAAGCTATATTGTAATGATTTCAACATCAGTAATTATGCTCGGTAATTTATTTACAAATATTGCTAAAGCTTTAGCATCTACAACAAGAATAAATGAAATATTAAATGCTAAAATTGAAATTGATGATGGTAATATAACAGATGAAGATTTAAAAGAACATGGTACATTAGAATTTAGAAATGTTTCATTTAGATATAAGAATAATAAATCAAATAAATTAAAAAATATTAATTTTAAAATTAATGAAGGAGAAACTGTTGCGATAGTAGGAACAACAGGTTCTGGTAAATCTACCTTAGTTGATTTAATAATTAGATTTTATGATCCAACTGAAGGTGAAATTTTAGTTGATGGTTATAATATAAAGGATTTTAAGAAATCAGTTTTAAGAGATAAAATATCCTTATGTTTACAAAAATCAGAATTATTTTTGGGAAGCATTGAAGATAATATCAAATTTGGAAAGCTTGATGCTAATAATGAAGAGGTTTTAGAGGCTGCAAATATTGCTCAAGCAACAGAATTTATTGAATTAAAGGAAAATAAATTTGAAGAAAATGTTGGCGAAAAGGGATCTCAATTATCCGGTGGACAAAAACAAAGAATTTCTATTGCAAGAGCGATTATTAAAAAGCCTGAAATATTAATTTTTGATGATTCAACTAGTGCCTTAGATTTAAAGACTGAAGCTCTTTTATATGAAGCATTAAATAAAAAATATCCTAACACAACAAAATTAATTGTTGCCCAAAGAATCGCAACTGCTAAAAATGCATCAAAAATTATTGTTTTAAATGATGGTGTAATTGAGGCATTTGATACTCATGAAAATTTAATGAAGAATTCATCACTTTATAAAGAAATATATTCTTCACAATTAAAGGTGGTGGATTAATATGGCAAATCAAAATCAAACAAGGCAGGTTTTAGGCTTAAAGGGTGGTATGCAAAATAGATTTTCATCTCAAAAGGAAAAGCCTAAAAATACTAAAAAATCTATTAAAAGATTGTTATCATATATTAATAGCTATAAGCCACTATTAATCTTTATAATCTTTGTTGTTTTAATTTATTCAGGATTAACTATTTCAACTAATTTATTAGTAAAACAATTAGTTTCATCAGTAGGTACATATGATATTAACCAAAAATTATTTACTGTTGAACCCAATGAAAAATTATTTTATCAAGCAATTTTAAGCTTATCAGTTACTTATATTTTAATATGTGTATTTAGATATATTATGACCTTATCTTGCTCAATTTTATCTGTTAAGGTTGTAAGAAAAATGCGTAATGATTTATTTGATAAAATAGTTCATTTACCTATTTCATATTTAGATAGCCATTCACACGGTGATTTAATGAGTAGAATGACTAATGATGTTGATAATGTTGCTAACGCTATAACATCTTCATTATCATCATTAATTTCAGGTGTTTTAACTATTATTGGTTGTTTAGTAATAATGGTTATTTATTCACCACTTTTAACATTGATTGCTTTATTTATTATTGGATTAACCTTCTTACTTTCATTTTTAATGGGAAAATTTGCAAGACCATTATTTAAAAAACAACAAAAGTATTTAGGTGAATTAAATGCTCAAACAGAAGAAATGGTTACAGGCTTTAAAACAGTTAAAGCATATAATTATGAACCAAAGGCTTTAGATGAATTTGAAAAATCTAGTGATAATTTTACTAAGGTTGCAATTAAGGCTCAAATAATAGGTGGATCAATGGGACCTGTTATGAATTTTATTGGCAATTTTGGTTATTTCTTAGTAAGCTTATTTGGCGCATTATGTATTATTAATGGAGTTGGAAATACTATTTATGGTGAACCATTAACAATCTCAGTTGTTGTAATGTTTTTAACTACTATAAGACATTTCACTCGTCCTATTAATGAAATTGCTCAGCTATATTCATCTTTAATTTCAGCATTAGCTGGTGCTGAAAGAGTATTTGTTGTTTTAGATGAGGAAGAAGAATCATTTGAAGGTAAAGCTAAATTTGATATTGAATCAATGAAGGGTGAAATTGATTTTAGTCATATTGAATTTAGCTACATTAAAGATATTAAGGTATTAAAGGATTTTAATGTATTTATTAAATCTGGCCATAAGATTGCCTTAGTAGGAAAAACTGGTTCAGGTAAAACTACAATCGCTAATTTATTATTAAGATATTATGATGTTAATAAAGGAGATATTAAAATAGATGGAATATCTATTAATGATATTTCTAAAAAGGATTTAAGAAGTGCTATATCAATAGTTTTACAAGATCCAATTTTATTTGGTGATACAATAAAAAATAATATAAAATATAGCAATGAAAAAGCTACAGATGCTGAAATAAGAAAAGCATTAGAGCTTGCTAATTGCACACATTTTATAGATATATTACCTGATGGATGGGATACTATATTAACTGAAGGAGCATCTAATATAAGCCAAGGACAACGTCAGCTTTTAACAATCGCAAGAGCTATTTTAGCAAATCCTAAAATACTAATATTAGATGAGGCAACATCATCAGTTGATACAAGAACAGAAAAGCATATTCAGGATGCTTTAGTAAAATTAATGGAAAATAGAACATCAATAATTATTGCTCATAGATTATCAACAATTCAGGATGCTGATTTTATTATCGTATTAGATAATGGAGAAGTAAAAGAAATGGGTAATCATGAAGAATTATTAGCTTTAAATGGAATTTATAAAGGACTTTATGAAACTCAATTTAAAGGATTAAACACATAAAAATAAGGCTACAAGAATTTTTTTCTTGTAGCCTTTTTCTATTCAAGTTTATTTTTTCTTCTAAAGCTTTCGTAGCCTTCCTCTTTGATTCTGTTTTTTTCAGCAGAATCTTTTTTATTGTGCTCAGCTATTCTTTCATAATATGGCTTACTGATTTTTTTAATAGTAAGCTTATACTTACTATAAATAATTAAACCTATAACTAAAACAACAAACGAAATAATAGTTAAGGCTATTATTTTTTGGCTTAATCCTAATATTAAAAGAAGAAGGAATAGAATAATTGTAGAAATGATTGTCCATCTAGTAATTGTTCTTTCTTTTTTTGTTGCTTCTTTTCTTTCTTCTGAAACCTCTCTATTAAACTTTAATACTGAATCATAATTATCAGAAGGATAATCACCAAACATTTTAATTTCAATATCACCATTTGAACATACGATAAAATAGATTTCTTTATCCCTTACTGATACATTAATTACATATAAGGAAACTATTGTACAGGAAATATTTGTTAAAGTAGCCTCTCCATTATATTTTTCATTTCTAACCTTATTAGTAGGATATGTTATTTTTTCTTGAAAGACCTTATTTATTGTATCATTCTTTAAAAAATCAATAATATCATCTGTAAGTGGATAATTCTTTAGATCATCATTTGATAAAAGACTAATATTCTTTTTATCCATAACATGATTTGCGACATATTCATCATATATTTTATATTTTTCATCATAATATCCTGATTGAGCGATTCCTTCTAATGTTCCGGAATCATTTTGCCAATTTGTTATTGTTCTTGAAGAAGATGATTGAGTTTTATTTTGAAATCCATTTGAATAGGTTGTAGTTTTATATTTTGTTGTTGTTTCAATAGTGTCATAGCCAATTTGTCTAAAATATTCTATGTCTGCTCTACCAGTAGATTGAATTAATGGGATATTAATTCGACCTACCTCACTTAATTTTATTTCATCAAATATATATGATGGTGACATATAATCATCCATTATATATTTTAAAACCGCATCCTTAAATTCTTTTTCAGAAAAAGAATCATTATATAAGTATCCTTCATTAAAATTATATTTTCCCATTTTTACTCTCCTTATTTATAAAAATATTTTAACATAATATATTAAATTAATTAATATAATCTTTTATAAATTCAATATAGGCTTTTCCATATTCAGATAAGCTTACATTTTTCTTTTTAATATAGCCTATTTCCATTATTTCGTCATATTTTAATGGCTTTGCAATAATAGAAGATGCATTAACATCTTTTAAAATAATACCACTTGATACTGTATAACCATTTAATGATACGGCAAGGTTAAATAGGGTTGCTCTATCTCTAACCATTATATTTTTATCTTTATCTATTGATGATAAAAATTCTTCACTAAAATAAAATGAATTATAATTTCCTTGCTCATATGTTAAATAAGGATATGGCTTTAAATCTTCAATTGTAATTAAATCCTTATTTGCTAAAGGATGATTTTTACTAATAAAAACATGAGGTAATGCTTTAAATAAAGGAGTGAATAATAATTCATTTTTTGTTAATAATTTAGTAATAACTTCTTTATTTTTACTTGATAAATATAAAACACCTATTTCTGATTTTGAATTATAAACATCATCTATTATTTCATGTGTTTGAGTTTCTCTTATTGTGAAATCATATTGATTAGAATCAAATTTTTTAATTGTATCAGAAAAAGCTGAAACACAAAAAGAATAATGCTGGCATGAAACAGAAAATTTTGGAGATCTATTTTCCTTAATTTTATATTTATCATTTAATAAATTAGCTTGTTCTAAAACCTGTCTTGCATATCTTAAGAATTCTTCACCATCATTTGTAATAATTACGCCTTTATTTGTTCTATTAAAAATAATAATATTCATTTCTTTTTCAAGCTCATTTATTGCATGAGTAAGCGAAGGCTGGGCAATGAATAATTCATTTGCCGCATCTGTTATATTTAATTTTTCTGCAACCTTACAAATATATTCTAATTGCTTTAAAGTCATAATTATCACCATTTATATTTTACCATAGAAAAAAACTATATCAAAGTAATTATTTTTTATATTTTTCTATAGTTAGTTAAAAATGCTATAATAATTGTGAATTTTATTTAAAAGGAGGCTTAATATGAATATAAGAGATATTTTAGATAAAAAAAGAACATTATCATTTGAAACTTTCCCACCTAAAAAGGGCTTAGATGATTTAGCAAAAACTAAAGAGGTTTTAAATGAATTAAAAAAGCTTAATCCTGATTTTATATCAGTAACCTATGGTGCTGGTGGGTCTAATTCTAAGGATAATGTTTTATTAGCTTCCTATATAAAAAATGAATTAAATATTGAAGCATTAGCTCATTTAACTGGTGGTCCTTCAACAGTAGATGATGTTATTAATGT
>JAFXUP010000044.1 GCA_017524905.1 Acholeplasmatales bacterium
AGCTAATTAAGAAAAAGAAACTTACATTTGCTGATCAATCCGCGATAATTAGAAGTACTACTAAAAAGAAGCTAATATCCCAAAGATTTAATGATCAAAAATTCTTATATAAGAAAACTATTATTAGACATTTCTCAAAGAGATTATTCTGGCTACCTTATCCTCATACTGATAATATTAAGCAATGGCATGTAGATAAGGTTCATAAGGTATTTAAGTATCATCAATTTGATGATATATATGAAAAATATTTTAAATTAAAGGAAGAATTTGAAAAGAGCATTTCTTAATTGAAATGCTCTAATTTTTATAATGTATACCTTGATATAATTTATTATTTCTCATATATTTATCAATATCATTCATAACTGTCATTTTCTTAATTGTCCATTTAGGCTCAATTAAATCATCTATTACCGCATCAGCGGCTAATCTATGAATAATGATATCATCTCTTAAATTACATATTTGCTTTACTGTGTATTCTACATATTCTTCCTTAGTTAATATGTGGAAGCTTTCTTTTTTATATTCCTCATATAATTTAGTATTATTTAAAAGAAGTAGTGAATGAAATTTAATTCCTTGAATATCTAAGCTATTAATAAAATTAATAGTATTTAAATTATCCTCTAATGTTTCATTAGGAAGTCCAGTTATTACATGAACTATTATTTCTATATTTTCTTTTCTTAATAGATTAACAGCCTCTATAAATTCTTCATTAGTCATACATCTGTTAATTCTTTTAGAGGTTTCCTCATTTGATGTTTGAAGACCTAGCTCTACCTGAACATGAATTCTTTTATTTAATTCACCTAAATAGGAAGCAATTTCCTTTGTTATACAATCTCCTCTAGTAGCGATTGAAATGCCTATTGTTTTTTCTGGTATTACATTTAAGGCTTCCTTATATTTTTCCTTTAAAATATCTAGATTAGCATATGTATTAGAATATGCTTGAAAATATGGCATATATAAAATATTAGGCCATTTATTTTCCATTATTTCTTTTATTTCTAGAAATTGTTCCTTAATTGATTTTTTAATATTTCCAGCATTTTCGCCAGAACCTTGATTTGAGCAGAAGGTACAGCCACCTATTCCCTTAGAGCCATCTCTATTTGGACAGGTAAAGCCACCATTTAATGAAATCTTAGCTATTTTGGCATTATAATGCTTTTTATTATATTCATTTAAGGAATTATAAGGCTTATCCTTAGTAAAATAATTCAATTCAATCACCAATATTATTATAATATTTTTTAAAATATTTTTATGAAAAATATATAAATTATTAAATAACTTTAAGGTATATAAAATAAAAACTTTTTTTGGTATAATAAAAACATAGTTTTTACATGGAGGTGGATTATGAAGATTTTATATAGAATCATGGATATTTTTTGTCATCCATCTCGTATTGTATTTTATTACAAGGATAAGATTTATGTGCTTATAATCCATTTCTTAGCATTTGCTCTAATGGCAGTTGGAGTAACTGCAGGTATGGCATTTAGTGGCTATTATGTTTCAAGAGCTGATGGTGAAGCCTTCTCAAAGGCTATTTTTGAGTCGAAGCAAGCCGCAGAGGTTGAATATAATGATTATAAGCTATCTGGAGAACAGGCAACTATTTCTGCAGGCTCATTTAGAATTTATTTTAATATGGAACAGCCTACTAAGTATTCTAGTACTGAATTTGTTGTTGTATTAGGTGAAGAGAAGGCAAGAGGCTATAGTGGTACTAAGCTTGTTTATGAAAAGAATTATAAGGATTTAAACTCAAATTATAGCTTTAAGCTATCTGATTTAAAGAGTGGTAAAAATGAAAAGGAAATTGAATTTGTAGATTTCATTTCAGTTTATTTAAGAAGCTTTGAGCATGAATATGCCTTACAAACATTCTTTGGCGGATTAAAGCTAATTTTAGAATTCTATGGTATTTTACTAATTGCGATGTTTATATTTACGTATTTAATTAACCCAACAATTAAATTTGAGGTTAGAGCTAGATTAATGATATATGATAGCTTAATTTTCTTCTTTATCTTTAGTCTTGCCTTTATATTTAATGTAGAATTCCTAGAATATTTAGCATTTG
>JAFXUP010000045.1 GCA_017524905.1 Acholeplasmatales bacterium
TCCCCAATAAAACGAAACAAAAAAATTTCAATATTATATGATTTATTTAAATAAAATTTAAAATATAATTAATTAAAAATTAATTATTTATCATTATTTTCCCTGCTGATTTTTTTTTTCAGGTTCAATCCTTATTAAATCATCAATTCTCAATATAGTAATAGCTGCTTCTGTGGCGAATTTCAAGCTTTTAACTTTAGAAATTGCTGGTTCGAACACTCCTGCTTTATAATTATTTCTTATTTTACCATTTATCAAATCCAAACCTGTATATTTTAATTTTTCAGTGCTTTCATTATGCTCAGTGGCGTTTAAATATCTACCATGAACGTATCTCAATTTAGTCAAAAGATCAGTAGCGTCTTTTGCTGCATTAATAGCTAATTGCTTAGGTATGACATTTAAAGCCTCAGCATATTCATTAATTGCCATTTGTTCTCGGGATCCTAATGATCTTGCATGATTCTCTAAGTATAAAGAGGTACTTACTTCAACACATCCTCCTCCAACAACTAAAGTATTAGATTCTAATACTCTTTTTACTGCACATAAAGCATCATGAATTGACCTTTCTGCTTCGTCCAACATTAAATAATTGGCCCCTCTTAATAATATAGTTTGGGCTCTTTGATTTTTACATTGCTTGAAAAATACGTAATTATAATCATTAACAGCTTCCTCGGATACTTCTTTGGCTTCTCCTAAGCATTCCTTATTAAATAATTCTTCTCCATCCTCATCTTTACTTTCAAATGTTATAAGAATTTTTGCCCCAGTAGCAGCAGCTAATCTTTTCATATCGGCTTTATCGCATCTCCTTATAGCAATACATTTAGCTTCAACAAAGTATTTCAAAGCTAAATCATCAATTCCTTTTGAGCAAACAATTACATTAGCTCCTGCATCTATAATTTTTTTGCATCTTTCTTTAGTGATGTCCATTTCTCTTTGACGGACATTTTCCAAATTTTCAGGATTGTCAATCTTAATTTCAACACCTGGAGGAGCTCTGAATTTAGCTAAATTCATATCTAATAACGCTATCTTAGCGTTTTTGATTGTTAAAGGCATTCCCATTCCTCCTCTTGTTGATTCAATTGCATATCCATCGACCAACTTACTCTCTGTAATACTTTTACCATGGGTTTTTAAAATATTAACATTCTTTACTGGGTATTTAGGAGTATTTCCTACCATGGTCTTCACATTGGTAATTGCATTAACAACAATTTCACTGAAGAATTTACTTTCAGGTCCTATTAATTTAGATGAAAGTGAGGTTTCAGCCACATTTTTAAGTAAATCAGTATCCTTAGGATCTATTTTGATAATAAGGTCTTCCTTAATATGTTTAATTGCTTCTTTAAGAGCTTGACGATATCCTGATATTACAGTTGTAGGGTGGACTTTATTTTTAATTAATTGAGTGGCTCTTCTTAATAACTCAGCAGCCAAAATTACTACAGAAGTAGTTCCATCTCCAACTTCCTTATCCTGAATTTGAGCTAAATCTCCCAATATTTTTGCAGCAGGATGTTCAATAGATAATAATTTTAAAATTGTGGCTCCGTCATTTGTTATTACTACTTCTCCTGTTTCATCTACAAGCATTTTATCAAGACCTTGAGGTCCAAGACTTGATTTGACCACATTAGCTATGGATTGAACGGCCCTGGAATTTCCTTCACGAACATCCATGCCTGTTTCTCGTTCTCCTTGAATTCCTAAAAGACTCATTTATTTTATGGATTGTGTTTTTTAAATATTAAAATAAATTTTTAATTGTTTAAATGTTAGA
>JAFXUP010000046.1 GCA_017524905.1 Acholeplasmatales bacterium
AAAAGAGAAATTATGAAGCTAATAAAACTCTTTATAAATGTGATGAATATGTAATATCTAATTTAAAAATAGACGCAGGACAAAGAGTTATTATTAAATTTTTTGTATATCCAAAGCCACAGCTTGTATATGCTTTAAAAAGAAGAGGATATCACTGGTATTCATATGATGGTGGTGGTTTTATAACTAAACCAGAAAAATTTGATTTAGAGTGGGCTAAATCAATTAAAAATAATTATGAAAAATATTTATAAGGTTGTATAAAATGGCAAAGAATTTAAAAAAAGGAAAATTTTATCTTCATAATGATATTAATGGTGGACATCCTGCATTAATTTATAAAAAGAATTATAAAAAAAATAAATATAAAGCAGTTCAATTTACTTCTAAAAATGGCTTAAATAGGACTAGATTAAAACATAATATTAACGGTAATGATGAAACACCATCATTTGTACTAAATCAGCCTATTGAAGATAAAAGGAAAGGTTTTGGTTCGAAAGAATTAAAAGGATTAAAAATCTATAAAGATGATAAATATTTAATTATCAAAATAAAACGTAAAAAATAAAAAAATAAGTAGTCAATCAGGGTTGAGATTCAACCACTTCATACCGACTACTTATCTATAAGCATTCTAACAAATAAAATGCAAAATGTCAAATAAGGAGAAAAAAGATGGAAATAAAAAATTCTAGATTAAAGCTTCAAAAAGAAGTTGATTCATTAAATCGTAAGTATTGCAAGAATACTAAAAATGAACTTCAAATCCATGAAACAGAAAATGGATTTCAAGTTATTTTATCTGGTAAGAAAGATAAAAGAAGTAAAACAAAGCTTTTAAAAGGTTCTTTAGGAACACAAGCTGTATTTGTTACTTATGGACATCATCCATCACAAACAACTATCCAATATCTTAAAGAACAAGATAAAAGAGGCTCAGTTTTAGGCATTATTAAATCTTATGAAAGAAGATAAGTGATTATGAGAAGCAAGATACCTAAATTTATTGTAGCTGTCTTATTAATGGTATTAAGTTTTAGTTTATCTGGATGTAGGCTTATGGATAAGCTTGATACATTTAGTTTTAATCCAATGCTAAACTATCTTAATCTTAATTATATTGACATCTATTATCAAAATGATGTTGCTGATTTATCACAAAAGAATCAATTAGCTTATTTTGATTTTAAAGAACATGATAAATCATATTATAAAAAACAAACTATTAATTCAACTAATGAATATGAAACACAATTAAGTAAGTATGGTATTTCCTTTACAAAAGATATTTATGTTAAAAGATATTCTAAACCAGCTGAATTAAATGGCTATAATCAATATTTTTACATTGATATATCTATAAAAAATTTTAAATCTACAGATGTAAAGCTTGAATGTGAAGGTTATGAAAACATCATTGTAACTTATAATGATAACTCATTAAAAATATATAATGCTAAAGAAACTGTAGATACATGGAAGCTTGATGATGGGAAAAAAGTAAAAAACATCTTAGTAAAATGTAAATTTAATGATGGTTCATCTAAAGCTCCAAGAATTGAGCATTTACAATAAATATTTAAGAATAAGAAGAGCTTATGATTATGATCTTCTTATTCTTAAATAGAAATATTAAATATAAGGAGAAAAAATAAAAATGAAAAAAAGAAAAATTTTAGCAAGTTTAATGGCAACTGGTTTTGCCTTTGGTGTTGGTATTACAACAGCTAGTGTTGTAAATAATAATTATAATGAATCAGCAAATATTAATATTCAAGATGGTTTTAACTTATATGAAAACAAATTGAGTGAAAATCAATTAAGACCATTTAATTATAACGTTAAATTTAATAATATGAAAATTGGATTTGGCGTTAGTAATGGTGATATGTGGGAATATATTCGTGATTGCGATTATACATTTGAAAACTCTATTTGTGGAACTACTGATTGCTCTATTGAAGAATATAAAACAAAATATAAATTTGATTTTATCACTAGTATAGCAGACCATCCAGATGGAACAAGTGACTATATAGCCGTTAAATCAATTTATGATTCTAACGGAGAATTATTTGCAGTTATCACACAAAGATTAGACAACTTTAATTATTATTATGATAATGATAATCCTAGCTCTATGCCTGATGAATTGCAAGAAGTAGCATATTATAACAGCCAAGAATGTCAAAGTGTAATGAATGATTTCCATTATTATGGTTATTATCCTTCAGAATGTAAGGTTTATATTTCAAGTGTTATAAATGCTGGTAAAACAAATCTTACTAGTAATAATTATTATAACTTTTTAAGCGGAAAAAATGCTGACATTAGTTTCTGTTCTACATTATTTGCTGGTAATAGTAGTAATCATCAATTAAACAGAATATCTCAATCTAGCGACCAATCATTAGGTGTTGATATTAATAACTTCGATGTTTTAAAATTTGACAAGGAAATATCTTTACCATCTGGAGCTTTAGATGGATTTGGAGAAATAATTAGTGCTGATTTAAAAATTGGATTAGAAATAAATGACAATGACACTCCAGTTATTAAAGGACAAGCAACATATTTCTTTAATGTAGATACAGCAAAAGATTTTAATTATATAAAATCAACTATCACTGCATATGATGAAACAGAAGGAGATATTACTAACAAATTAGTATTTACTAATCCAGATAATTATTCGCTAGAAAATCTACATACTGGTTCTTATAGTTTTACAGCTACTGTATCAGATGAAGCTGGACATACTGCTTCCCAAAATTTCAATATTGTTGTTAAGGATGTAACAGAGCCTAATATTACTGCTTCTAATAAAGAGCAGTCATACGCAACTTGTTTAAGCGCTAATGAAATTAAATCATTATTTACTTACAGTGATAATTATAATAATATATCTGATTTAACTTTTGAAATTGTTAGTGATGATTATACTTCAAAATTTGATAAAGTTGGTTCTCATAATGTTACAGCTAGAGTTACAGATAAAAGTGGAAATTATAAAGAAGCTACAGCAACAATTACAGTAGTTGATAATATTGCTCCAGTTATTGCATGTTCAAATTCATATGAAATTTCTACAACTTCATCTAAAAATTTAACTTTAGATAAATTAGTTTCAGCTTTAGGAATTGTAGCAAATGATGTTATTGAAGGTTCTGTTTCTGTTTCATTACAAGATTTAGATAATTATTCAAATAATTTAGGTAAAGTAGGCGATTATAAGATTAGAGCAGTAGCAAGTGATTCAAAGGGAAATACAGCAACAACAGAATTTGTTTTAAATGTAATTGACGAAGATTATCCAGTTATTAAAGTTGATAGTCCATATTGTATTTTTGTTCAAGAAGGAGAACTTATTACAGAAGCTTTAATCAAACAAATCTTGATTGATTCTGGACAAATTACATCTAATGAAGCTAATACTTTACATGTTGAATCATCAGTATTTGAAATGAATTATTTAACTAGTGGTTTATATAGTATGAAGCTAAGTTTTGCTGATGGAAGAAATGAAGAGATATCTTTAAATGTAAATGAAGCAGTTTCAGAAGATGTTAAAGAACCAATTACAAAGGAAACTTTTAAAACACAGATGATGTCAGCAATTGACAATATTTCTAATATTAGTGAATGGAATTGGATTAATTGGGTAGCATTAGGCACAGGATTAATAATTATTTTATTAGTAGTATCACTAATCAAGAGAAAATTTAGAAAGTAAAAAAATATTAAACCAGTAAGAAGAGCTTAAGATTATGATCTTCTTACTGGTTTAATAAAATGAACATATGAAAAAGAAAATTAAGAAAAATAATTTCAATTTAAAACTATATATAGTATTTATTTTAATTATTGTTTTTACATTAATAGCTAGTGTTCATGTATCAGCTGAAACAATTGTTTATGAAGATAAAATAGATAGTAACACAACTATTCAAGATGATTTTAAATTGTTAGGATTAGATTATAGTTCGTTTCATAAAAGTAAAAAATATTTAGATAATCCAGAAGCTTATATTATTGCTATTGGAGAAACATATATAAATGATGGAAGCATTGTAGTAGATAATGAATCAAAAGAGAATATGCAAACATTTATATATTTGTATACACCTTTTGAGTATGAACAAATTAAAAGCATTTCATTTAAATATTCTGTGAATAATGAATCTAAAACATATATATATGAAGCTGATGGTTTAATTAATCCGTTTTTATATTCAACTTCAAATGGCTTATTAAAAGTAAATGGATTTAAATATAAATGTAACAAAAATGATAAAATAACAATACAATTATCAAGTGTTACATATAGGATAAAAAATGTTTTAACAAATAATGATTATATCAATGTTACTCATACTTTTAATGATGGCTTGATGGAAGAAAATAATACAGATGTTTTTGAAGCTGTTTGCACACATAACGATAAAACACTTCAAATTGATTTGGAATTTAAATCAACTTTAATCATAGATGAATATGAAGCTGTATGTGTGCCAATTTATCAAGATGATAATTTCATTAATAATTGGAGCTCTGGATGGACTGGAGAATGGAATGCATTAGATTTATACTTTTATAATTTTAATTTTCCTGATTCAATTAAGATAGATAGCGTTGAATATGCAAAATTTAGTTATTATTATAAAAAATATCATGACTATAAGGTTACTTCTCTTTTTGAAAATAAAACTACAACAGATTTACTTGAAACATTGTTTAAGGTCAATGAATATTCAAATTCAACAAAGACA
>JAFXUP010000047.1 GCA_017524905.1 Acholeplasmatales bacterium
AAATAAATATACGGCGATATTTATTTTTAATATTCTCATCCTCAACGATTTTTAAAAAATCACTACTTTGAGGATTTTTAGTCTTGGTTTAATTAACTTATTAAAATTTTTATAATTTAGTACTTGATTATTAATAGTTAATCACCTCCTAAATTAAGATAATATCCATACGTGGTTATTCGATGGATATTCAGAATTATTTAAATTATTATTCGGACCTTCCATTTTAAACCACTTCCTTTGTCAATTTTAACCATTTCTATTATATAATTTATAATATAAATTAACAAGTTTAATTTTTCTTAATATCACTTTTATATTGTAGCATTTTATGTTAAAATGTTACTATGAGAAAAATAGTTAAAATTGTTTTTTTATTCATTAAATGTTTTATATTATTTATCGCTCTTTGGGCTACAACATCTTCAACTGTAAAGAATGTTGAAAAGCTTATTTATGTTGAACAATTTAAATCTAGAGGAGAATATCAAGATAGTATATCAACTAATCAAATTAAATTTTATAAGGTAGCATCAAATGAAAAAGAAGATTCAAAAAGACCTGCATACCTTAGTAATGGTTCAACTATTTATCCAGGTTCTAAAGGAGATATATTAGTTTCAACTCAAGCAACATTAGTAAATCCTTTTATTTCAGGAATTGTTACTTATTATGTTGGAGGACATGCAACTATTGTTACAGATAATTATTTTGATTATCAAGTAGCATCAAATGAAGTATCTTCAGTTGAAGCAACAGGCTTAAGCCCATATGATAATAGAAGTGTAATAACTGATAGAAGCTATTGGACTGAAAAAGGACCATTTACTGAAGTGATTGGTTTAAGAGTTAATTTAAGTGAAAGTGAAATAAAAGAAGTTGTTTCTAATGCTATATCATTAGTTGGAGATGATTATAATTATTCATTTTTATTTGATACTGATAAAAAATCATATTGCTCAGATATTGTAACTAAAGCTTTTTCTCATGTTAATGTTAATTTAAACAAGGATTCATTCGCAACAACAATTTATGATTTAATTGTTGCTGATAAAACATATATTTCATATTATTCATATTATGAAGGAAATGTATTGAATGTTTATTATTTAGGATAGGTGATTATTATGGCATATGTAGCATTATATCGTGCCTATAGACCTCAAAAATTTTCAGAGGTTGTAGGACAACAGCATATAATTAAAACTTTGCAAAATGCTATACAACTTAATAAAGTAGCACATGCCTATTTATTCTGTGGACCAAGAGGTACAGGTAAAACTACTTTAGCTAAAATAATGGCTAAAGCATTGAATTGTGAACATGGCCCATCAATAGAACCATGCTGCGAATGCGATATTTGTAAAGGTATTGCAAAGGGTATGATTTCTGATGTTGTTGAAATCGATGCTGCCTCTAATAATGGTGTTGATGATGTTAGAGCATTAAGAGATACAGTTAAATTTTTACCATCATCTGGAAAATATAAAGTATATATTATCGATGAGGTTCATATGCTTTCACCTGCAGCATTTAATGCTCTTTTAAAAACATTAGAAGAACCACCTGCTCATGTTGTATTCATTTTAGCTACAACAGAGCCTTATAGATTGCCAAATACTATTTTGTCTAGATGTCAAAGATTTGATTTTCAATCAATTTCAATTGATGATATTTTAAAAAGATTAAGAATAGTTGCAGAAGAAGAAAATATAAAGGTAACTGAAGAAGCTCTACATCAAATTGCAAATTCAGCTGAAGGTGGTATGCGTGATGCATTATCATTATTTGATCAATGTATTTCATATTCAGTAAATCCTGAAATTACAATTGATGATGTATTAGCTGTTTCAGGTAATATTTCATATCAAAAGATTATTGAACTATTAGATTCTTGTATTTCCTTAGATGAGACAAATGCTATTAAAATATTAGATGGCATTTTAAGAGAAGGTAAGGAAGTACCAAGAGTAATAAATGATATTATTTTATTTTTAAGAGATTTATTGTTATTTAAAAATAATGCTTACTTAGAAAAGAAGATAATGTTTGAAAATGAAGCATTTATCTCTTTAAGTAAAAAGGTTTCAAAGGATATCATTTATAAATGGTTAGATATTTTAAATGACGCAAATAATCAAATGAGATTTTCAACTCAAAAGCGTGCATTCTTAGAATTAGCCATTTTAAAAATGAATGATAATGAACAAAATAATTTCATTAATTTATCAAATAGATTAGAAGCATTAGAATATCAGGTATCTCAAATGAATCAAAATCCTAATGCTTACCACGAGGTAAAAAAACAAGAAACATCATATGTTCCTCATATTCCAACTGCAGAAGAATTATCTAATATGATGAATAATAATCCAGTAGTTGAGGATACTCCTATTGTTGAAACACCTGCTTTAACTGAGACAAAGCCTATTATTCCAGTTACAATAGAAGAGGTTAATGATGATTCATATATAACTGTTAAGGATGTAGAAGCTATATTAAATCATGGTTCAAGAGAAACAAGAGCTAAGCTAAATGAAATATGGCAAACTTCATCTTATAATCAAATTATAGAAAGATATACATCAACAAATTTTACTATTCAAATGCTATTTAATGGTAATGTTGTTGCAGCATCTAAAGAAGCATTTATTGTTGTTTTACAGGATACAGGATTCTGTAATAAGGTAATGCTTTATCAAAATTATGCAAGAATTATTGAAATGTTTAGTGAATTAGGTTTAAATATAAAGGATTATATTTGTTTACCTAAGCAAACATGGCAAAAGATTTTAGCTGATTGGAAGAGCAAATATAATGAAGCTAATCCTCAACCACAATTAGAGGAATTTAGTATAAATGTAAAAAAACGTGTAATACCACAAATTATTGAAGAAAATAATGTGGACGAAGAGCTTGAAAAAATAAATGAGCTTTTTGGTGATGATATAAAAATAACGGAGGATTAAGAAAATGAATCAAGCACAAATGATGCGTTTAAGAAAAATGCAAAAGGAAATGATGGAGGCTCAAGAACGCCTTGAAAATACTGTATTTACAGGTACTGCCGGTGGTGGTGTTGTAAAGGTTGAAGTGAAGGGAAGCCATGAGGTTGTTTCTGTTACTATCGATGAAGAAGCAGCAAAAGATGATATCGAAATGGTACAAGATATGATTGTTTTAGCAATTAATGACGCTAATAAAAAAATCGAAGCTGAAACTCAAAAGTCATTAGGTGGCTTTGGAGCTGGAATGGGATTATTCTAAGATGAAATATCCTAAGGCAGTTTTAGATTTAATTGAATGCTTTGAAAGCTTACCATCAGTAGGTAAAAAAACTGCAGAAAGATATGCTCTTTATTGCTTAATGCAAAAGGAAGAAGCTGAACTAATTGATTTTTCCAATGCTTTAATTGGATTAAAAAAGGATATTCATATTTGTCCTTGTTGTGGAAATATAACTGAAAATGAATTATGTGATGTTTGTAGTGATGATACAAGAAATCATAGATTAATTTTAGTTGTTGAATCAATAAAGGATTTATTTACAATAGAAAAAATAAATGAATATCAAGGAATATATCATGTATTGAATGGTGCAATTTCTGTTTCAAAAGGAATTGGAGTTAATGATTTAAATATCGCTTCATTAGAAGAAAAATGTAAAAATGGTGAGGTAGATGAAATCATTTTAGCAACTAATGCAACCTTAGAAGGAGAAACAACTGCTAGATATTTACATGAATTATTAAAGGATTATAATGTTAAAATAACTAGATTAGCTTATGGTCTTCCTGTAGGTGGAGATTTATCCTATGCAGATGAAATGACAGTTTTAAAGGCTTTTGAAGGAAGAAGAGAATATAAATGATCGTTTCTTTTTTTAGCATTGATGATGAATTAAATAAAGTAACATTTAAAAGTGAAGCGAAAATAATTAACAATAGTATTATTTTTGAGGATAAATCAGTAAAGAATACTATTATTAATTTAGAGGTTTATGATGACAAAATAATTATTGATAGATCAGGGGATATCAATACTTATATGGAATTTAGATTAAACGAATACTTCGATACTTTCTATAAAAGTAAAGAAGGTTTAGAATTTAATTTCAAGATTTTTTGTAATTTGTTAGAAATTAAACAAAAAAGAATAGATATTGAATATGATATGATTTTAGACGAAAACACCAAATTTCACCATAAAATATGGGTATTATTAAGCTAAAAGACTTGATTTTAATAATTATTTTTAGTAAAATGTAATAGCATTTAATTTTGGAGGCATATAGATATGGAAAATACCGAACAAATGTCATTATTAGAAATTGCAGTAAAATTAGTAGAAGATAAAGGTCTTTATAACATTAAAGAACTTATAAAGGATACTTTAGCAGCAAAGGGTATTAGTGAAGATAATACTGATGCAGCTGTTCAACTTTATGTTGATATGACAGCAAGCTCAAAGTTCGTATATATGGGTGATGATATGTGGGATTTAAAAGCACATCAACCACTAGAAGCATTCGACAAGGATGGTTCTTCATTTATTTCTAAGGATGAAGAATATATTCCTGAGGAGGATGAGGAAGAAGAATTCTTCGATGATGATGAAGTTGAATCATCAGATGAAGATGATGAAGACGATGAAGATTCTAAGGATGATTCTTATTCTGATGACAATCTTGACGATGAAGATGAAGATGACGATAAGAAGTCAGATGATGGTGATTTAGAATCTGAAGATGTTGAAAGATATTCTGAAGATGACTATAACGAAGATGATTATAGTGATGATGAAGAATTTAACGAAGATAAGTACAATGACCTTATGGATGACTATGAGGACATGTACGACGACAAATAATATTTGTGTGATTGTCTTGTGAAAGTGTGTGATATTAAATCATACACTTTTTTTCTTTTTTTAAAAATGATAAAATAAAAAAAAGGCGGTGTTATTATGTTTAAAATTGCTTTAGTAGAGGATGAAGCTAATTTAAGCTCATTAGTTTCTAAATATATGTTATCTGAAGGATATGAATGTGTATCATTTAGAACTGGTGAAGAGGCAATAAAATTCATTAATGATAAATCAATTTCACTTTGGGTTTTAGATATAATGCTTCCTGGAGTTGTTTCAGGATATGATATTTTAAAACAAATTAGAAGTGTTAACACAAAAATACCTGTAATATTTACATCTGCAAGAGATCAAGATATTGATAGAGTTATGGGACTTGAGCTTGGCTCTGATGATTATTTATCAAAGCCATATTCAATTAGGGAATTAATGCTTAGAATAAAAAATATGCTTGCAAGAGCTTATGGAAAAGAAGATCATGTAAGCAATGTAGAAGAAATTAATGGTTACGCTGTTGATTTTGATAAAAGAATTGTTACTGAAAATGGAGTAAACATCAATCTTACCTCTAAAGAATATGATTTATTATTCTTTTTACTACAAAATAAGACAAAAGCTTTCTCTAGAGACCAAATTCTAGATGAGGTTTGGGGTAGTGATTATTATGGTTCAGATAGAGTAGTTGATGATTTAATGCGTCGTTTACGTCAAAAGATGCCTAATTTATCAGTAGAAACAATTTATGGATTTGGATATAGACTAGTTTAATGAAAAACATATCAATAACTTCACAGCTTATATTACTATCCCTATCAGTTGTTTTATTAGCATCTGCTATATTTACAGCTGTAACAATAAGCGGTATTGTGAATTTCGCTGAGGCTGAGGTTTATTCAAGACTTCAATCCTACGCAACAATTGTAAAAACAAGTCCAGGTACTATATATCCAGGCCAGGAAAATATGGATACTGAATTTTATATTTTAGATGATTATCAGGATTATAGATCTGAAAGCTTAAATTCAATGATTTCAGATACTGAATTATATAATATAATTGATTCAATTAATTCTCGCTTTGAGCCTCAAAGAGGTGGAGTAATTGTTAAAGAAAGAATTCAAATTGATGGAAATCAATATTATTATATATTTATGTCTAATTCAGATTTTTCATCATATATTTTTATGATTACCAATTCAAATTATGTTTCTTATGTTGTAAAGAATGTATCTTTACAAATAATTATAATTTTCTTATTGGTAATAATGCTTACTATCTTTTTAGTATTTATTTGGTCTAATCGCTTTGTATCAAGAATTAAATCTATTCAAGCTCATATTACAAACCTACCAAAGAGTAAATATGAAAAGGTATATGAGGATAATTCAAATGATGAAATTGGTGAATTATCTAAATCAATAGAATTAATGCGTATTGATATTAAAGAAAATGAAAAAACAAAACAAGAAATGCTTCAAAACATTTCTCATGATTTTAAAACCCCAATTGCGGTTATTAAAACCTATGCAGAAGCTGAATTAGATGGTGTTGTAACTAATGATGAAGCATATAGAACAATTATTGAACAGACTGAAATATTAAAGAAAAAGGTTAATAGATTATTACAATATAATTCACTAGAATATTTAACTAAAGATAAGGAATTTGAAGAAATTGATATTAAAGCTTTAGTTTTAGATGTTGTATCAGCTTATAAATATCAAACTAATATAAAATTTGAATTAGATTTAGCTGACGATGTTTTTTTCTCAGGCTATAGAGAAAATTTATATACTGTTATAGCTAATATATTAGATAATGGCTTAAGATATGCTAAAACTATGATAAAAATAGTTTTAAGAAAAGATAGATTAAGAATATATAATGATGGTGATCCAATTGATTCTCAATTTTTAAATTCTGTATTTAAACCATATGAAAAAGGATCTAATGGTAATTTTGGATTAGGTATGTCTATTGTTAAGAAAACATTAGATTTCTTTGGATTAAATTTGAGCGTTAAAAATGAAGAATTTGGTGGAGTATCATTTATAATAACAAAGGATTAATAATATGCTTGAAATAAAAGAAGCAAAGATTAGTGATGCTAAAGAACTATTAGATATTTATGATTATTATGTTAAAAATACCGCAATAACCTTTGAACTTGTAACTCCATCACTTTTTGAATTTAAAAAAAGAATTAAAAATATATCCTTAAATTATCCATATATTATTTTAAAGGATGATGGAAAAATAGTAGGGTATGCCTATTCTAATGTTTTTAAAGGAAGAGAAGCATATAAATATTCAACTGAAGTAACTATTTATTTAGATCATAATTTAAAGGGTAAAGGATATGGAAAAATTCTTTATAATGAATTAGAAAAAAGATTAAAAGAAAAAGGCATAAAAAATCTTTATGCCTGTATCGCCTCACCTATTAAAATTGATAAATTTTTAAATAATAATAGTGAAGAATTCCATAATCATATGGGTTATAAAAGAATTGGATTATTTACTCAATGTGGATATAAATTCAATACTTGGTATAATATGATATGGATGGAAAAAATGATTGGAGAACATAATTAATGTCAGCAAAATTGCTGACATTTTTGGCATTTATTTTTTAAATAATATATCAGATTGTGATAAAACGCTTTTTCGTATGTTAACTTATAAAAAACTAATTATAAAAAAATATTTACAGTCTTTTAGTAATATGATAAAATTCATTTGCCAGGGTGAAATAATATGAAAAAGAAAGTATTTGTAATAATTATAATTTTAGTAAATTTTATGTTGTTGGCTTCATGTAATACGTCTAGACCATCAGCATATTTAAGCTCTATAGAAGAAAATTTAAGAAAAGAAATGTATTTAGTTGAATTTGATACTAACGGAGGTAGTATGGTTGATACTGCTAAAGTTAAGGCAGGAACAACTTTAGAGGTTCCTGATGAACCAACTAAAACACATGCAAAATTTAATGGTTGGTATAGTGATAAAGAATTAACTAAGGAATATGATTTTTCAAGTTTAGTATGGAAAAATATGACTTTATATGCCAGATGGATTCCATATCATTTAGTTAAATTTATTACTATTGGTGGAACTGAAGTAGAAGATCAATATATTGAAGATGGATATAATGCTGAATTAAAAGAAACAACTAAGGAAGGATATACCTTTGATGGTTGGTATATTGATTCAGAATATACTAAAAAATTCGATTTTTCGTCAATAATAACTGAAGATACTTATTTATATGCAAGATGGATTTAGTCCATCTTGTTTTTCTTTCTATAGCTAAGTGGAGTGATTCCAGTTTCTTTTTTAAAGAAATAAGAAAAATGCTCTCTTGTTGAGAAATTTAAATTTTCACTTATTTCTTCAATTGAATCATTATAATATATTAATCTTATTTTGGCATATTCTAATTTAAATTCCTTTTTTAAATCAGAAAAGCTCTTATTATAATTTTTTAATAAATATCTTTGTAAATCACGTACACTCATATTTAATCTAGAAGCTAATTCAGTAATGGTTATTGTATTATATTCATTAGAAAATATTTTATCGATAGAAAATTGTAAGCTATTTAAAGACCAATGAGATAATCTTTTTCCTTTTATTCCTTCATTTCTTACAATCATTATTACCATTGATTTAAAGGCAGATGTTACAATTTCATTATATCCTAATGTCTTAATCATAAATTCATTATGAATTGTTCTAAATAATAATTCAAAGCTTGGATCATTATTTAAAAAGGCTTTTTCTAAATATGGAGTATATTCTTTATATCCTGTTTTTGTATCAATAACAAAATAAGAAGAATATATTTCTAATTCATCTTTAGCAATAATAGAATATGGAACAAATTCAGGTATAACAAAATAAGAATTCTTTTTTATATCATATATAGCATCTCCTATTTTTACTTTACCAACGCCTGATGCTATATAATTAATTTCTACAGTATCTTTTCCATGATAATGATAAGAAATATTATCCTTTATTTTATAATTTTTAAATTCAGCTAAAGTAAAAAAAATCTTCGCTATCATAAATTTAATAGAATCATTACTAATAAACATAATATCACCTAAACTATTTTATATTAAATTCGATTATACGTCAAGTGTAAGCGTTTTTTGTCACTAAAATATCTTAAATTAGAATTAAAATTGCTCTAGAATAGAAATATGTTATAGCATATATTATAAAAAATTAAAAAAAGAGGACAATTGTATGAAGAAAAGATTTTTATTTTCAATGCTTTCAGCTTTTGTAATTGTTGGTATTGCAGGCTGTGATAAAAAAGATAATAATCCAATTATAGTAGAACCAACAGATAATACATTACCTGCACCACAGGTAGCATTAAGTGAAAAAACTATAAGCTGGAATGCTGTAGAAAACGCAACAGGATATATTGTTAATGTTAATGGAAAAGATTTAGCTTCTCAAGAAAAAACATCTTATACATTAACTGAAACAACTCCAGGCGATTATGAATTAAAAGTAAAAGCTATTACAACTAAAGAAGGGTATAAGAATAGTGATTATTCAGTTGTTACAAAAATAAATGTAGCTCAAATTGAAACTAATCCTACAATTTTCTTAGCTGGTGATTCAACAGTTAAGACTTATGCTGATGACCAATATATCGGTGGATGGGGTCAATATTTAGGATTATATTTACCATCTGATATTGAAGTTCATAATGCGGCTCAAGGTGGAAGATCATCTCGTTCATTTATTAATGAAGGAAGATTATATGATACTAAAGAGACTGGTTTTAGCTATACATTTACAGAAAATGGTGGAAAATCAATCGAACAAGAAATTAAAAAAGGTGATTTCTTATTC
>JAFXUP010000048.1 GCA_017524905.1 Acholeplasmatales bacterium
CCCGAGTTTTACAGTTGTTATGCTATAAAGTGAAAGTATATATAAAAAACATATATATTTTCACTTTTTTATTTATTTTATTGCGTTATGCTACGTTTTGTGCTATAATATATGTAGGGTGATGTTTTGTGATTAGATATGATAAACATAAAAGAAAAGATGGAATCAAAACTCAAGTTAGAGTTGTTGAAGGATATAGAGAAAATGGAAAGATTAAACAAAGAACTATAAAGGATTTTGGTTATCTAGAGGATCAAAATAATCAAGATGAATTCATTGCTGCGGTAAAGCTTTTTGACGAGAATTATAAAAAAGAAAAGCTTTCTATCAAAAAGAACACCAGAAAAAAATTTTTTGAGGATAATAGTTCTACTAAGTATAATTATGGTTATAAATTTTTATCTGCCATCTATGATTCTTTGAAATTGAATAAATTCTTTGAGAATATCAATTTCAAAGGTGATTATGATTTGAATTCCATTTTGAAATATTTTGCTATTCAAAGAATACTTAATCCTTCTTCTAAAAGACATACAACACAAATTATGGGGAATCTCTATAATTGCTCTATTGATTTTGAACTTGCTGATGTATATCGTTCCTTAGATAAGTTTAGTGATTTAAATGTTGATATTCAAAAATACATTAATGATAGAATAGTAAAAATGATTGGCAGAAATTTTGATTACGGCTACTATGATGTTACTAATTATTATTGTGAGATAGATTATCCTGATGCTGACGGACTTAGACAACGTGGTGTATCTAAAGAACATCGTACCGACCCTATTGTTCAATTAGGTTTATTTATGGATGAAAATTCATTACCTGTATGCATGAGTATATTTCCTGGAAATACCTCAGATTCTTTAACATTCCAACCAACTATGAATAAGATAAAAGAAAGTTATAGTCTAAAGAAGATTATTGCTGTTGCTGATAAAGGAATGAATTCTTCTAAGAATATCGATTATCTTATCAATAGTGGAAATGGTTTTGTCTTTAGTCAAATATTAAAAGGAAAAAAGGGAAAAAGATATCATGAGATAATGTTTGACGAAAATGGATATACTTATAATTCTAATAAAACCTTCAAGTATAAAACATTTATTGAGGATTATGATGGATTAGATTCAGATGGGAATAAAGTCAAAAGAAAAAGAAAGGTACTTATTTATTGGAAATATGAAGATGCTTTAATGGCGGCTAGAAAAAGAGATGATAAGCTTAATAAAGCTTTAAAATCTTTAGGCAATAATGCTTTTACCATTAAACATGCTTATGATGAGTATATTAAAAATCAATACACTACCGAAAATGGGGAAATAGCTGATGAGGTATATAAATCAGTTGATTACGAAAAAGCTAAAGAGGATGCTAAATTTGATGGATTTTTTTGTATCATTACTTCAGAATTAGAATATGATTATTCCAAAATTTTAGAAACTTATAGTGGTTTATGGAGAATTGAAGAAAGCTTTAGAATTACTAAATCACAATTAGAGGCTAGACCTATATTTGTAAGAACGAAAAAACATATTGAAGGCCATTTCTTGATTTGTTTTATTTCATTACTATTATTAAGAATGCTTCAATTAAAAATGAATTATTCTATTTCTGCAGAAAGAATAATCGAAGCTTTAAATACTAGTATGTGTATCAGTGACTCTTTAAATAAGATTAGAGTATTAAAAAATGATGAAGTATTAATTTATGATGAAAATAATAAATTGACTTTAGATAACCAAATAATAAATGATTTATTATTAATCATTCAATCATTAGATGCTGAAATACCTTATGC
>JAFXUP010000005.1 GCA_017524905.1 Acholeplasmatales bacterium
AATTAAGCATAAGGCATTTGTTAATGCTAAAAATTCAACAGGTGAAACTCCTCTTTTTTATGCTGTACAGGTTCAAGATAGAGATGTTATTCAAGCTTTGTTAAAGGCTGGAGCTGTACTAGACTGTAAATCTACTTTTGGTGAATCTATTTATAATTTAGTACCAACTTATGATTTATTAAATTACATTAACGAAAAATCAGAACAATATAAGAATTATTTATATTATGCTAATTTTCCGCTTCATTACGCAATTATAATTGAAAATCTTGAGATGGTAAAAAAATATTGTAATATTAGAAACATCGAAAGAAAGGATAATTACGGTTATACACCACTAGAATTAGCTAATTTAATTAAAAACGATAGAATTTTACGTGTCTTAAAGGAAAATATTTAGTTTTTGATTGATTTTTTAGTTAAATAGTGTTATAAATATAACGTGGATTAAAGAGAGGTTGATTTGACCTCTCTTATTATTTTGATAGTCGAGGTGAAGTTGATGGATCTTAACGTTATTAAAGAAATATTAAACCCTTTCTTAGAAGAACATAATTTATTATTTTATGATACAGTTTTAGAGCGTGAAGATGGTAATTTATTCTTAAGGGTATACCTTGACAAAAAAGGTGGTATCACAATCGATGAGCTAGGCTTAGCTAATGAATATTTATCAGAGCGAATCGATAAGTATGATAAAGATTTACCTGAATACTTCTTAGAAGTATCAAGTCCTGGTGCCGAAAAGGTTTTAAGAAACTATGATGAGGTAAAGGAAAATATTGATTCATATATTCATGTTGAGCTTCCTAATATGATATATGAGGGAGTTTTACTTGAAGCGTTAGATGACTTTAATATAACAATGAAGATTAACGCTAAAGGAAGATTTAAAAAAGTTACATTTAATTATAATGAAGTTAAATTAATACGTCTTGCTGTGAAATTTTAGGAGGATAATAAAAAAATGATTAGTAAGGAATATTTTAAGAGTGCTGAAGAATTAGCTGAATACAAGGGAATCAGCATTGAAGATGTACATGAGGCAGCTAAAAAGGGTTTAATTCAATCTTTTAAGAAGGTATATGGTAATACTTGCTGTAGAGTAGAAATTAATCCTGAAAAGAGTGAAATTTTACTTTTTGCAGTATATAAGGTTGTAGATCAACTATCTGAAGAGGTTGATGATGATGCAAAGGAAAAAGAAATTTTACTTGAGGATGCTAAATTAATTAAGAAGTCAGCTAAGGTTGGCGATATTATTGAACAAAAGATTGATTTCAAGAATTTCTCAAGAACTGCAGTTTCTGCAGCTAAAAATACTACAAACCAATCTATTAAGCAAACTGAACGTGATAATGCATATGAACACTTCAAGGGCTTAGAAAATGAAATGGTTGTAGCTGAGGTTTCTAATATTGGAGATAAATTTGTTACTTTAAAGCTTGGCTATAATGTAACAACTGTTTTACCTGTTTCTGAATTTGCTAATGTCACTGATTTAGCAATTGGTCAACAAGTTAGAGTTTATGTTAAGAAGGTAGAACAAACTACAAAAGAGCCTAAGGTTTATGTTTCTAGAACTGATAGAGCATTGGTAACAAGATTAATGGAAAATTATATTCCAGAAATCAAGGAAGGTATTATTGAAATTAAGGGTATCGCAAGAGATCCTGGTGATAGAAGTAAGATTGCTTTATATTCTAATGATCCTAAGATTGATGCTATCGGAAGCTGTGTTGGTGAAGCTGGTTTAAGAATCAGACAAATCGTTGATGCTTTAGGTGGCGAAAAGGTTGATTTATATAAATGGAGTGATAATCCTGAAGAGCTTATTGCTAATTCATTACAGCCAGCTGCTGTAACTAAGGTATTAAGTGTTGATGTTAAGGAAAAATCAAGTGTTGTTATTGTTCCTGATGATCACTTATCTTTAGCAATTGGTAAAATGGGTCAAAATGTTAGACTTGCCGTTCAATCATGTGGATGGAAGATTGATATTATGCCTGTTTCTGAAGCTTATGACAAGGGTTTATTAATCTAATTATGAAAGAAAAGAAGGCAGTATTACGCACTTGCGTAGTTACTAAAGAAAGTTTAGAAAAAAAGGATCTTTTCCGTGTTGTTAGAACTCCAGAAAAGGAAGTTGTTATTGACCTTAAGGGTAAAGCAAACGGAAGAGGAGCATATCTAAAGAAGGATAAGGAAGTTATTCTTAAAGCTTTAAAAACAAAGGTATTAGATAGACAACTTGAAGTTGAAGTACCAGAAAGCATTTATGAAGAACTTTTAAAGTTACTATAATGGATAAGATTTTATCAAATTTAGGATTATGTCAAAAATCTGGCGGTGTTATCGCTGGTGAAGAATTAGTTATAGAATCAGTTAGAGCAGAAAAGGTATTTTTAATCTTTTTAGCTAATGATGCTGGTTTCAATACTACTAAAAAAATTAAAGATAAAGCAAATTATTATGGTGTGGAGGTTGATGAAAGCTATTCCTCATTAGAATTATCTAATGCTATCGGTAAATCTGGTAGAATGGTATTAGGTATTACTAATAAAAACTTTCTAAAGATTTTAAAGAAATAAAAGGGGTGGTTTCATGGCTAAAAAACAAACAAAAAAAGATGCTAGAACTTCAAATATACCTGTAAAAAAGGGTAATAAGAAGGACCAACAACCAAAAGAAAAAGGTATTTTAACATATAAGGTAGGTATGACTGTTGCTGATGTTGCACAAGGAATGGATAAAACAATTTCTTCAGTTGTTATGAAGCTTATGCAACTAGGTATTATGGCTTCTCAAAACCAAACTATCGATAGAGAAACAATTGAACTTGTTGCTATGGATTTTGGATATGAATTAAAGGATGAAGTCGTAACAGATGTAACTAGATTTGATGAATTTACAATTGAAGATGATGATGCTAATTTAGTTTCTCGTCCTCCTGTTGTTACAATAATGGGTCACGTTGACCATGGTAAAACAACTTTACTTGATACAATTAGATCATCAAGAGTTGTAAAAGCTGAAGCTGGTGGAATTACACAACATATCGGTGCTTACCAAGTTAATCATAATGGATTTACAATTACATTTATTGATACTCCAGGCCACGCTGCATTTACACAAATGAGAGCACGTGGAGCTCAAATTACTGATATCGTAATTTTAGTTGTTGCTGCTGATGATGGTGTTAAGCCTCAAACAGAAGAAGCTATTGCTCACGCAAAAGCTGCTGGATGTCCTATTATTGTTGCTGTAAATAAAATTGATAAGCCAACTGCTAATCCAGATAGAGTAAAAGAAGAATTATCTCACTATGATTTATTATGTGAGGAATGGGGTGGAGATACAATCTTCGTACCTATTTCAGCATTAAAGGGTGAAGGCGTTGATAATTTACTTGAAATGGTTCAATTAGTAGCTGAAATGAAAGATTTCAAGGCAAATCCTAATAGACTTGCTGTTGGTACTGTAATTGAAGCAGAATTAGATAAGGGTAAAGGTCCTGTTGCTACATTCTTAGTTCAAAATGGTACTTTAAAAACTGGTGATATCGTTGTATGTGGTAACACATATGGTCGTATTAGAACAATGGAAGATGATAGACACATTAGATATAATGAAGCTAAGCCAAGCCAAGCTGTTTCTGTAACAGGCTTAAATAATGTTCCTATGGCTGGTGATAAATTCATGGTATTTGGTGATGAAAGATTAGCTCGTGATACAGCAAACGCAAGAGCTGAAAAGGCTAAGAATGCTGAAGCATTAGCTAAGAAGGCTACATCTTTAGAGGATTTATTTAATAAGACAAATGAAAATAAAGAACATATCTTAAACTTAATTATTAAGTGTGATGTTCAAGGTTCAGTTGAAGCATTAAAGGGTTCTTTAGAAAAAATTAATATTGAAGATTTAAAGGTTAATATTATTCGTGCATCAGTAGGTGCTATTACTGATACTGATGTTTCACTTGCTGAAGCATCTAATGCGATTATTATTGGCTTTAACGTACGTCCTTCAGGTGTTGTAAGAACTGAAGCACAAAACAAGGGCGTTGAAATTAGACTTTATAATGTCATTTATGCTGTAATTGAAGATATCGAGGCAGCATTAAAGGGTATGTTAGACCCAGTATATGAAGAAGTAGTTATTGGTGAAGCTGAAGTTAGATCTATCTTTAAGGTATCATCAATCGGTACTATTGCTGGTTCTTATGTAACTAATGGTGCAATCGAAAGAACATCTTTAGTTAGAGTAATTAGAGATGGTGTTGTAATTTATGAAGGTAAGATTGGTTCTTTACGTCGTTTTAAGGATGATGTAAAGGAAGTTAAGCAAGGCTACGAATGTGGTATTACTATTGAAAATTACAATGACATTAAAGAAGGCGACATTATTGAAGCTTCTGTAATGAAGGAGATTCCAAGATAATGGGTGTTAGTCTTAAAAGATTAGAATCACTTGCCTTAAGAGAGCTTTCAAGCTTACTTAGAAGAGATGATTCAAATAGAGGCTTATCTAGTGTTGGTGTAACTGAGGTTAGAATAACTAATGATTTAAGCTATATGACTATTTATTACACCTTCTACATGGGCAAAAAAGAAAATTATGATGCTTTACTAGAAAAGCATAAAGGCTATATTCGTCATGAGCTTGCTAAAAAGCTTAAGGCTAGAAAAATGCCTGAATTAATATTTAAATTTGATGAATCACTAGAATATGGTAATCATATTAATGAAGTAATTCATGAAATGAATGAACGTGATCAAAAAATTAAAGAAGAAGCAAAAGAAAAAGGATTAATCCCAGATGAGGATTAATCCTTCTTTTTTTAAAATAAATTTTTATCTAATTTTTTCTTTCCTAATGATTCTAATTTTTCAACAACCTTATCTAAATAAGGATAATCAATTGTTTCAATTAAGCCCTTATCAATTGTTTGATTGATAGATGGCTCAATAGGAAGAGAAGCTAATGCGTTAATGTTAAATTCATTTGCAACATCAACTAATTTTGATGGACCGAATGGATATAAAGGATTACCGCAGCATGGACATTTCATATAGGCCATATTTTCAACTAAGCCTATAACATTTATATCCATCATTTTAGCTAAATTAACAGCCTTACCTACAATCATAGATACTAAATCTTGAGGAGTAGATACAATTACTACACCATCAACAGGTAAGCTTTGGAAAACTGTTAATGCAACATCACCTGTTCCTGGAGGCATATCAACTAATAAAAAGTCAATTTCTTCCCATAATACATCTTGATAGAATTGCTTAATAGCGCCACCTAAAACTGGACCTCTCCAAGCAACTGGCTTAGATTTGTCATCTATTAATAAATTAATTGATACTAATCTAATACCATTTTCTGTAATGGCTGGAAACATCATTTCACCATCACCAACTAAATTTTCTTCAATACCAAAGGCAGTAGGTACAGAAGGTCCTGTGATATCAGCATCTAATATACCAACCTTATAGCCTTTTTTAGCTAATACATTTGCTAGCATACATGTAACAAATGATTTACCAACTCCACCCTTACCAGAGTGAATGGCAATTATTTTTTTTATTGTATTTCTTTTATTTGTTTCTACAATAAAAGAGCTCTTATCTTTTGTTGAGCAGTTAGAACCACAACTGCTACAATTATGATCGCATCCCATTTAAAATGCCCCCTTTACTAAAAGAAATTATATCATAAAATCACTTTATATAAAAATTTTTTAAGAAAATAATATAATTTTTTAAAAAAATTAAAAAATCTTACTATTATTTATAATAGAAGGAGAAAAAATTATGAGAAAAAAGATTTTTATATTTACATTTTTAGTTATTTTAACTTTATCTTATTTAGATTTTAATGCTTATGCAGATAATTCTGATTATAAAACTTTTTCAGAGGTTATTATGGCAAATGGAAAGCTTTTAGCTAATTATACAGATAAAGAATTTGAAGAATGCTTTAGTAAGCTTAATAAGCAATTTTTTGGTATATCAGTTTATATAGAAAATGATAATGTAGATGCAACTTATATATCAAATACATTATGGAGTGTTACAAATACATCTTCAACTGATGTAACCTATAATGTAAAGGTTGAAACAGAAACAACTAATAAAACAACCTTTTCAGCTAATTCATCAGCATCTGCAGGTGCATCAGGAAATATTAGTGGTATTAAAGGTGAAATATCTGCTAAATGTGGAGTTGATTATTCAAGCCAAACAACTAAATCCGTTAAGCAAACTGAAACAATGAGCCTTGTTGTTGAGGCAGGTTCATCTGCGATAGTATACCTTACAGGTAATTTAAGTATTACAAATGGAGTGGCATCATCCTATGTATTTTTTATAGAAGTAGTAAAGGGTGGATTTGAATTTGCAATATTAAAAAATCAATATGCAAGGGTTGAAAAGGCAAGAGTATGAAAAAGTTTTATATTTTAATTATAATTATTATTTTATCTTTAATTGGATTAATTATTTATTTTAATTATGGAAGAAGCGAACAAGATTCCTTTTATGCTATAAAGGAAGCTAAAGGATATGTTTTAAAAGAAGATGGTATGCTTCATATAGATATTTATTCTAAATTAGAAAATAGCTTAATTAGCTATAAGGATAAAAACATTTATCAAATAAAGGATAATGATTCTATTTATAATTTAGAAAATGTAAATGTTAATGTTTGTAAAATGGATGATTTATATCTAAATAGAATAGATGCATCTTTAATAAATACAACAAATGATGAATTAAAATTAGAAAATGCAATTTTATGTATTAAAAATGAATCTTATACCTTAAATATTAATATAGGTTATATTTCTATATTAAATCCTATAAATTATGAGCTTTTAAGCTTTAATAAATATTATGGAAGCTATTCTTATATAAATGGTGAATTAAGGCTTGTTGGTATTAATTTAGAATTAACAGATAAATTTAATACCTTATCTAAATTTAATATATCAGGATTTTCTTATGGTAAATTAGATTCTATTAAATATAATCTTTATGATAATGAGGTAAATATTAAATCAATAATTAGTGATTATAATCCATTTTATTTAAATGAATGTGAAATAAAATTATCAAGTAATACCTTATTTATTCCTATAGCATATAAAGAATTATTGATGATTAAGGAATCCTATATAACCTTAAATTTAGATGGAATTGATTATTATATAGATCATTTTAGCTATATTTCTAATGCGTTAAATTTAAAAGATTATGAATCATTAAAAGAAGAAGGGAAAATAAGCTATGTTAAATCTAGTTAATGTAGAAAAATCCTATAACAATAATATTGCCTTAAAAAATATAACAATATCCTTAGAAGAAAAAAAGCTTTATATTTTAGTTGGGGCAAATGGTTCTGGTAAATCAACATTAATAAAAATATTAGCTAATGTTATTTTTAAAACTAAAGGAACTATAGAAAATAATTCTATAATTTCATATTTACCAGATAAATATTTACTTCCTAAAATAATGAATACAAAAGATTTTATTGATGATTTTATTTCTTTATATAATTTAAAAATAAATTCATTAGATATTTTAAA
>JAFXUP010000006.1 GCA_017524905.1 Acholeplasmatales bacterium
CTGTTAAAGATTACATCTATTACTATAATAACGAAAGATTAGCTTATTCTTTACAATATAAAAGCCCTGTTCAATATAGAACAGAGCTATCATTTAATTAAATATCGTTTTTGTGTCTACGAACTATTGACTAGTTCACTAGTAAGTTGCTTTTTTATTTCTCATATTCTTTTTTATATATTTAAATACTTCTTTTTTACCCTTTTCAACATAAAGCTCAATTAACCATTTTAATTTAGTTTTAGTTTCAGGATGAAGTGGTTCATGAGATGATGATTTATTAAAATAATCTAAAACCATCTCTCTTTTAAAATTTTTTCTATTATAATTTTCAGATGCAGCTATTCTATCACATAAGCTTTCTGCTAAATAGCAATCAGGCATTTTAACAGGCTCATACATTCCTGATTCTAAATTAACATCAACCCAATATTCACCATGATGCATATTGCGTCCTTTATGATGCATCCAGCCTTCGCTATAGCCCTTTTCTAATCTTTCTTTATAATGTGGGCTTTTAGTTCCCATATAATATTTAGCACCTAGCCAAAATTCTTTAAAACCATATTTAGATAAGTCATGCTTTAAGCCTTGCTTATATAATCCACATCTAAAGCAATTACGCATTACCTTATGACGATGTCTTGTAATAGTAATAAAATGTTTAATTGGATGAAGCATTATTTTCATCTTCCTTTTTTACATATTTATAGTATTCATATGTTGATTCTTCTTCGCATCTTTTTTTCATAGCACCATATATTTCATCATATAGCTTATCTACTCTTTCATTTTTAGGTAGGCTTTCATCAGCATAAAAAGGACCATCAACATATGCAGATATTCTTGGCTTTTTACCAAATTTTCTCTTTTTATAGCAAGTTGTTAAAGTATATGCTGCACAATTTAATTCTATAGCATATTTAATACTTTCCTTTTTAAATTGTCTAACACCTGTATAATATGGCCAAATATGAGCTTCAGGATAAATAGTTACCGTATCACCATAAGTTATTTTTTGTTCAATACACTTTTTAAAATTCTTGGCAGCCTTTAATGTATCAGGAAGAGGAATAGCACCTAAAGAATCAACTAATGTTGCTATACCTTTAATATTTACAGTTTCAGAACCTGTAATTATATAATTTCTTCTCCAGTTTAAATGATTAGGAATAAAAGCATCAGGCATATAATTTGTATGATTTGCATAAATTAAACAGCCTTTTTTTCTTCTTGGCTTAATTTTATTTCTTCCATAAATAAAAGTATGATAACCAAATAACATAATTAATTTTGTAATAGGCACAACAATTATAAAATATAATGTATCTGCCCATAATTTATATAATTTATTCTTTTGTCTAAAATAATTATATTTTTCATCTATTATCTTTTTCTTAATTGATTTTGTTGCGGCAAAATCATCATTAAGCTCATCGCTATAATAAATAATTTTTTTATGATACATAATGCTTTTCTCCTAAAACATAATCGTTATGATTATATCATAATAATATATTTTAGTAAAATATATTTTACTTTTGTACATAGAAAAATGCGTCAGCTTAAAGCTAACGCATTCTTTTTTCACATTTTAATTATCATAATTCCTTTGTTCTTTTAAAACCCATTCACCATTTTCATAGGCATAACGTTTTGCATTAACAATGCTACCATTTTCATTATAATTGTATTCATATTTACAATCATATATCCAGGTATTATTTTCATACTTTGAATAAATTTCTTCTAATTTATAGCCATATTCATTATATTTATATTCAGTTTTGCTATTAAAAGATTTATCATTATTTAGCTTAAGTACATAAGTGTTCATATATGTACCATTAATATTTTCTTCTTCTATTTTCTTTACCCATTCATTATTCAAATATAATGATTCTGTTCGCATATTATCGTTATATACAATTTTTGATGAAAATAAACCATTTGAATCTAAAGAAAGATATCCAGATTTATAATGATAGCATTTCATTCCTTCATTGTAATAATAAGTATCACAATTTAATAAAAAATCATCATATGAAGAACCACTAAAAGCTATTTTAAACTCATCAAATATTTTTTTATTTAATTCATTATCTTCCAATTTATTATTTTGAGCTTCTGAATCATTTTTTTGTTCTTCCACTTTTGGATTAGAATCAACTTTATTATTAGAACATGCTGATACGCCTAATAATAATATAGAAAGTAGTGCATATAATATAGTTTTCTTTTTCATACGTATAAAGCTCCTTAATAGCTATTTAAGTCTAATAAAATTATATAAATCCTAAAAAGCAAAATCAATACTTAAAAATAAAAATGAGGCTTTTTTTCTTTAATAAAAAAAACGTTAGCACTAAAGGTAACGCAATTAATTTTTCTTAATTTTTATTTTATTCATTATTTTACTTGTAGCCATTAATATTAATAATAGACATAAATTAACTACTACAATTGTTGAACCTATTGGTAGGTCAATATAATAATTCATAACCATACCAATAAAGAAGCATAAAACAGAAATAACAACACTTGCTATAACAACAGATTTATATTTTTTAAATATTTGTCTTGCTGAAATTGTTGGGAATATTATTAATGATGTAATTAATAATGCACCCATTAATTTCATACCTAATACTACTGTTATTGAGCATAAAACTGAAATAATAATATTATATAATTCTGTTTTACCACCAGTTGATTTCATAAATGATTCATCAAATGTTATTGCAAAAATTTTATTATAAAGTAAAACAAATGCTATTATTACAACAATTGATAATGAAACACTCATTATTAATTCTTGTTTTGTAATACCTAATATTGAACCATATAAATAATTTTCAACATCAATATTAGTTCCTGATGTATGAATTACAATATAACCAATGGCTAAAGATGCTGATGCTACTAAAGCAATAGCTGAATCTCCATGAATTTTGCTCTTTTCTGACAACTTTAATATTAAAAATGAAGCGATAATAACAATTGGTATTGCGAAGGCTAATGGGGCCCAATTTAAGGCCATTGCGATTGCACAAGCACCAAATCCTACATGTGACAATCCATCACCTATCATAGAATTTCTTTTTAATACTAAAGATGTACCAAGTAAAGCTGCACAAATTGAAATAGAAATACCTACAATTAAAGCATAAACAATGAATTGATAACTAAACATTTGAAAAAAACTATTCATAGCCATTCTCCTTTAGATAATCATCAGTTGTTAAAAAGCTAAAGCCATCACGTCTTAATTCTAAAACCTTATTACCAATAAATGAATCAATATCTAGATCATGAGTAATCATAATTATAGCTATACCATGACCTTCATTTAAATGCTTTAATGTTGTATAGAATTCTTCTTTTGAATATTTATCTAAATTATTAGATGGTTCATCTAATATTAATAAATTATTAGTTGCACATAAGCCTCTTGCAAGTAACACCTTTTGGCGCTGTCCACCTGATAATTCATTAAAATTCTTTTTAGCTAAATCTTTAATTTTTAATATTTCTAATATATTTAATACTCTTTTTTTATCTTCTTTATTATGAAATGGTCTAAAGCCCATTTGAGCATGCAACCCAGATAAAACAACTTCCATAACAGATGCAGGAAAATTAGCATCAACTCTAGTTTCTTGTGGCATATAACCAACATTTTTCTTATTAGCATCTATAAAATTAATTTCACCTGATCTAGGCTTTATTAATCCTAAGATACCTTTTATTAAAGTTGATTTACCAACACCATTTGAGCCAATTACTAAAATAAAATCATTTTTTTCAACAGTAAAAGAGATGTTATTTATAACTGCATCATCATCATAGCCTAATGTTAAATTTTTTATTTCTAGTAATGACATGATAGTTAATCTCCTTATTCACTAAAATAAGTATTTAGTGTATCATAATTATTCTTCATGAAATCAACAAAGGTTAAACCCTTATTAAAATCATCCTTTGAAATATTATGCATTGAATAGAAAGTTAAGATTTCAGGTTCTACTCCACTATATTCCCCTTTATCTATATCACTTTTTATTTCTTGTTTCAATGCTTTTGCAATATTTAGAGTTGAAAGTTCAATAACAAATATATATTTTAATCTCTTGAATTCAACATTATTTTTTAGTCTAATTAAAGTATTTGCAGAAGTTTCTTTAGCTGTAGAGCAGCCAGATAAAGCTGCATCAAATATAAAATCATATTCTTTAACAAAATATAATAATGGGAATCTATCTGCAACAAGCATATATTTTTCTTCCTTATTTTCTAATAAGTCTTCTAATTTAACTTGTTCAGCTTCTATAGCATTATAATAATTAATAGCATTTTCTTTATATTTTGCTTCATTTTTAGAATCTGACTTAATAATAGCATCCCTAATTGCATTAAGAATCATTTTGGCATTATCATAATCATTCCAAACATGCTCATCATATTCGACTTCCTCGTGTTCATGCTTATGTTCTTCTTCATCTTCAAATTCTTCTTCCTCATACAAGTCATCTTCTGATAAAGCATCAAACATACTTACAATTTGAGTTTTATTTTTATCAATTTGAGGTAGTATTGATTTTTCAACCCACTCAACATCTGATTCACCACCAACATAAATAAACACTTTTGAATTTAATATATTTCTAATATCTTTTGTTGAAGGCTCATATCCATGAATCTCAGCACCTGGTTCTAATAGCATAGAAACTGTTGTATTAGTATCCTTACAAATATTTTTTGCAAAATCATAACCAACATAATTTGTAGCAATTATATCTGCAGTTTTATCATTACATGATGTTAATGAACTTAAACTAATTACACCTAAAATAAATAATAATCCCTTGAAAAATTTCATTTTTATTCCTTTCTTATCTTATGTTTATGAAGCTTTTACATTTTGAACATAAACCAGAGATAACTATATTTTCAAAATTAGCACTAAATTTATGTTTTTGACTAATATGTTCTTTAAAATCTAAAATACATTCACAATCAACGTGTTCAATTTTATTACATTTATTGCATTTTAAATAAAAATGAACTACACTTTGACAATTTTCAATTAATTTATAATAAGCTTTTTTAGAATCATCATAATATTTTGTTATTATTCCTTTTTCTTCTAAATCTTCTAAGCTTCTATAAATTGTAGTTAAACCAACATGATTGTTATCATCATTTAAGCTTTTGAAAATATCATTTGCAGTGAAGCTATTTAATTTTTTTACCTTATCTAAAACAAGCTCTTTTGTTTTAGTTTTATATGTCTCTCTCATGTTATCACTCCAATTTGAAAATCATTTTCATTTTCATATTATATCATAAAAAATATTAATGGCAAGAAAAAAAAGACAAACCATTAAAGAAAAAAATGACAAACCATTAAAGATTTGTCATTATAAGATTAATATTATTCTAATTCGTTATTTTCTATAATATTATTAGTGTTAATTTCTTCAATTGAATCATCTGGTTGAATTATATTATTGTTAGCATTATTTAAATTATTAATTTCATTGTTAATTTGATTTTGGAAATTTTCATTATTATCTAATAATGCTAATCTTCTATATTCATTTTGTCTTTCTAAATGATTTTGATATTGGACATTCCATGTTTCATAATCAGCTCTATTTGCTGCATCCATAATAGCAAAGCAAGCTAAAGTTCTTTCTCTTGCTGTACCATTCAATTGTTGTGCCATTTCATATGTGACATCTTCTGGATTCACATTAGGAAATTTATGTCTTAAATATTTTGCAGCAATATTTTCTGCCATTATTAAATTACCTTTATTAGGACCTTCATTTTTCCAATTTTCAACAAATTTAACTACATCCTTCCATTCATTTGATGTTCTTCTAAAAATACGTTCAAACCAACCACCACGATATGATGATTTAATGGTTTGCGGATTTAATGAAGGGGCTAATTCATGGACATATCTATCATATTTTTGGCGTCTATCATTTTCAAATTCAGCCCATTTATCAGGTTTTCCAGCATTTATTCTATCATAATTATTTTTTTCATTATGAATCATATTTGCGTAACGATTAGCACTATTTATATCATTATTATTTACATTATCATTGATATTAGTATTATCATTTACTTTTCTAATATCATCTTCCATTGCTTTAATTGGATCAGTTAAAAAGCTTCTTAAGAATAAAGAATCCTTATCATCATTTAATTTTATTCCTTGTTCAAAAATGAATGATTCTAAACGATTTTTGGCATAATACATAAATTCACCAAGTGATGGAGCATTCTTATCATTATCTATAACTCTTTTATAATCAGATATAGCATTTTTAATAGCTAGAGCCTTTTCATGTGGATTATGCTCTGCAGTCCTAATTCGTTGTAAAAATCTAACCATTTTTGAATGCTTTTCATAATCACTTTCAGGGCTTTTAAAGGAAGAACGAGAATTTATCTCATTAAAAAAGTTCTCTCCTTCCTCTACAAAATAATTATATTCCTCTTTATCCTTTATCCCAAGCTCATTTCTATGATTTCTATAAGTTTGAGTGAATGGATTATCTATGAATGCAGTTAATGATGAATATCTTCCATCATTAGGTATCACAAAATCTTTATTTATAAAAGTATCTAAAACATTTTGATGAAGAGAAACGGTCAAAACTTGAATTCCTTCTAAGGAAATACCTAATGGTGTTGTTGCTGAATTTGTAATTAATCCATTTGTAATTTCTTCGAAAAAATATAAATAATTATCCGAATTATAATTGGATAATTCAGGAACAAATGGTGGAGTATCATTTCCCTCTCTAAAATCATCTAAAATATCATTAACATCATTTTCATTTAAATTATCTTCCCATTTATTAACTAATGCTTCAAAATTATCAGGCAAATTAAAATTTTCAATTGTGCCTTTTTCTAACCTTTCGACATCTAAAACACCCCTTGCATGAAGATTACAATATTGAACTAAATGATTTATATTATGTAATGCTTTAATAGTATCATAAATTTTATAAACATTTACAATTTCTTTTCTTTTTATTTGTTCATTAACTTCATTTAATACTTCAATGTTTCTCCTTATTTCATTATAAATTCTTCCCATAACTATAATCTCCTTAATTCTTAATCTTAACTTAATAAAATTATTTTTTTCTAAAAATGACAAAGTCTATTATAAAACTTTGTCATTTTATTTTTTTACTTATTAAGATTGAATTTCATTGTTTTCATAAATTAAAACTTCTTCATTATTGTTATTAAGTTCTTCATTTACTATTTCATTATTATTTTGAATATTATTTTCTAAATTATTTTGGAATTCATTTTGCATTTCATTATTAATGTTGTTTTGGAATTCTAAATTTCCATTTAATGCACGCTTTTCATTTAACTCATTAGTTAAATTATTAGATGCAACATTTTCTTTAGAAACATTCATAATATTATCTAGCTTCTTTTCATAATTTTCTGATTTTTCTAATCCTTTATAAGTTTTATAGCATAACCAAACTCTATCACGAGTTTTTGATGAACTTAATGCTTGAATTTGCTCATCAGTTAATTTTCCAGTTTTTTCAAAGTTAGGAAATTTATATACTAAATAATCTTTTGCAGCATTTTTCAAATCTTCACGAGATGCTTCGCCATCCATTCTTTGTTCTAACAAATTTTTAAAATTAGTATATTGTCTTGAAGTTGTTCTAAATAGCTTTTCAAAGAATCCTGGTTTACATCCATAGATTGCATCTTCAATTGGATTTTCACTTTCAACTTCAAGCATATTAGCACTAATATTATACTTATCATTTAATAATTGATAGTTTTCAGCCTCATAATTTGAATAAGAAGCATCCTTGTTTTTTAAAAGATTAGATACTTTAATATAATTCTTTTTATCATGTAAGGCTACTCGATTTTCATGAAATCCTTCTTCAACATTTTTTTCTTCATCCAATGTTTCATTAGGATCATAGTTTTCAGCTGCATTACTTTCAGCAATCATAGTATCAACTTCATCCTTTAGAATTGTTTCTGGTGCAATCATAAACATTGAAAGCTTTTTATTTGCTAATTCTGAATCAAATCCATTAGATGGCTTGATTAGTTTTCCATTATTAATCTTAATTTTATTTTCTTCTGCTTGATGTAAGATAGTTTCAGCTATATTTTTCTTTGTAAGAAAAACTATTTCATTTATAGTTGCATCATCAACTTCTGTTCCAGTCATATTTTTAGAAATATAATCTAATGCAATTTTTAACTTGTCGTAAGGATTACCTACATATCCTCTTGTGTTACCTAATTTTTTTAATAATTTTTGTGCATTTAACATATTACTCACCCCAATAATTTTGTTATTATTTTATTTTTACAACTTTATTATAACAATCCATATGCAACAAAACTGCAACAAAATATATAAAAGATAAAATTATCTCATTTTATATTTTTAATAAAACTCTAAATCCTCTATTTGAATAATATGATTCAGCGCCATTATGATATATAAAAGTCCTATTATATTTTTTATCACCAAATAATGCTCCACCTAGTTTTCTAATATCTACTGGAGTTAATATCCAACTTGAAGATTTTAAATCAAATTCTCCAAGCGATTGAAGATATTTATATTCTTCTTCATCCAATATTTTTACCATATTATTATTTGCCTCAGTTATAATATCAGAATTAGGCTTATTGTTTTTTCGGCTATTTAAGGCATCCAAATCATAACAAAAGCTTCTTCTTCCTATAGGTGATTCTTTTGAAGTATCAAAAAATACATACTTATCATTTTCTTTATCATACATAATAACATCAGGTTCACCACCAGTTTCTTCCATATACCTTAGTGAATTTAATGATTTATCATTTAATCTTTTTAAAACATCATTCCAAATAATATCTTCATGCATTTTTTTATTTACAATAAATCTTTTTTCTAAAATTGATATTAATTCCTCATTTGTCATATTAAAACTCCTCTCCAATTTGTTTTTATAATTCTATTATAACAAGCAATATATAACAAATCCGCAACACTATTATTTAAAATGGAGTAATTATTTAAGAAAAAAAATGACAAAGCTTTTAAAATCGCTCTGTCATTCTAATATTTTTATTAAAACGTATTATTTTCTTGGATTCTTAATATTAGCTTGAGCTGCAGCAAGTCTTGCAACTGGAACTCTAAATGGAGAACAAGAAACATAATCTAATCCAGCATCATGATAGAATTGGATTGATTTAGGTTCACCACCTGTTTCACCACAAACACCAATATGTAAATCAGGACGAGTCGCTCTACCTTGAGCTACACTCATCTTAACAAGCTTACCAACGCCCTTATAATCTAATGTCTTGAATGGGTCTTCTTCTAAAATCTTAGTTTCATAATATGATGGTAAGAATTTAGCTGCATCATCTCTAGAGAAGCCAAAAGTCATTTGAGTTAAATCGTTAGTACCAAATGAGAAGAATTCTGCTTCTTCAGCAATTTCATCAGAAAGTAATGCTGCTCTTGGAATTTCAATCATTGTACCAACATGGTAAGTCATCTTAACCTTAGCTTCATTAATAAGCTTATCAGCAACTTCGCAAATTAAATTCTTAACGAACTTTAATTCCTTAACTTCTAATACAAGTGGTACCATGATTTCTGGTTCAATCTTCTTACCAAGCTTCTTTTGTACATTAATTGCAGCTTTAATAATAGCTTCAGTTTGCATTCTGCAGATTTCAGGATATGTAACAGCAAGTCTGCATCCTCTATGACCCATCATAGGGTTAGCTTCGTGAAGTTCATGGATTCTATCCTTAACTTCTTCAACTGTTTTACCTAAAGCATTAGCAAGTTCAACAATTAATGATTCTTCTTGAGGTAAGAATTCATGTAGAGGTGGGTCTAATAAACGAACATTTACATTCATTCCATCCATAATTTCATATAAATCTTCGAAATCCTTTTGTTGCATTGGTTCAAGCTCAGCTAATGCTTTTTCTCTATCTTCAACCTTATCAGCTAAAATCATCTTTCTCATAGAGAAGATTCTATCCTTATCGAAGAACATATGTTCAGTTCTACATAGACCAATACCTTGAGCACCGAAAATCTTAGCTTGTTTAGCATCTCTTGGATTATCAGCGTTAGTTCTAACAGCTAATACTCTATTTTCGTCTACCCACTTCATTAATCTACCGAAGTAACCAGTTGTTAAATCTGGTTCAACAGTCTTAATAGCTCCTAAATATACATTACCAGTTGAACCATCAATTGAGAATGTATCCTTATCAGTATAAACCTTACCATCAATAGTAACAGTTCTAGCTTCTTCATCAATAATTGCAGCTTGGCAACCACAAACACAGCACTTACCCATACCACGAGCAACAACGGCTGCATGTGATGTCATACCACCACGCATAGTTAATACTGCTTGAGCAGCAACCATACCAACGATATCTTCAGGTGATGTTTCAGCTCTAACTAAAACAACCTTTTCACCTTTAGCTTTTCTTGCTTCAGCTTCTTCAGCAGAGAAAGCAAGCTTACCAGTACCAGCACCAGGACCTGCTGCTAAACCTTTAGCAATAGGTTTTGCTGCTGCTAATTCATCTTTATCAAAGCCAGGAAGTAATAATTTATCAAATGAATAAGCATCAATTCTTAATACTGCTTCCTTTTCATCAATTAAGCCTTCATCAACTAAGTCACAAGCAATCTTTAAAGCTGCTTGAGGAGTTCTCTTACCATTTCTTGTTTGTAAGAAATATAATTTACCTTCTTCAACAGTAAATTCCATATCTTGCATATCCTTATAATGGTTTTCCATTAATTTGATTGTTTCAACGAATTGCTTATAAACTTCAGGCATTCTCTTTTCTAATTCTTTAATATTTAAAGGAGTTCTAATACCTGCAACAACGTCTTCACCTTGAGCATTTGGTAAATATTCAGCAGAAACTACCTTTTCACCTGTACCAGGGTCTCTTGAGAAGGCAACACCAGTACCAGATGTTTCACCCTTATTACCGAAAGCCATTGATTGTACATTTACTGCTGTACCCCAAGAATAAGGAATGTTATTCATCATTCTATAAACATTAGCTCTTGGGTTATCCCATGATCTAAATACAGCTTCAATTGCAGTTACTAATTGAGAATATGGATCTGAAGGGAATTCTTCATTAAATGTCTTTTTATAATATTCTTTATATTTCTTTACTAATTCTTTTAATTCATCGGCTGTAACTTCAGTATCTAGCTTATAGCCTTTAGATGCCTTTAAGTCTTCTAACATCTTATCCATATCTGTTCTTGGATGACCTTTAGCAATGTTAGTAAACATTAAAATAAATCTTCTATATGAGTCATAGGCAAATCTAACATTATTAGTTTCCTTTGCTAAAACCTCAACTGTTTTATCATTTAAACCTAAATTTAAAATTGTATCCATCATACCAGGCATAGATACTCTAGCACCTGATCTAACTGATACTAATAATGGTTTTGAATTACCACCAAAATTTTTGCCTGTTTTCTTTTCTACTTCCTTAATTGCAGCATAAACATCTTTTATTAATGATTCAGGTAATTTCTTTCCACCATCATAATATAATGTGCATGCTTCTGTTGTGATTGTAAAGCCTTGAGGAATAGGTACTCCAATATGAGTCATTTCGGCAAGACCTGCACCCTTACCACCTAAAAGTTCTTTTCCTAAGCCATATGCTTCTTCGAAGTGGTATACGTATTTTTTAGCCATAAAAAAATCCTCCTGTTTTTATTAACTTTAAAATTAGTCGTCCATAGACAAATTATACTACAAATGATATTCTAAAACAACAAATAAAGCCGATATTTTTCGGCTTTTCTTTCATTTTTTATTGTTTTACGCTTCCTTGATTTGCAACTTTATTCATTTTTGCTTTAATTTCTGCTTCATCACCTAAATATCTTTTAGATATTACAGTATTAAAATCATCTAATTCATATACTAAAGGAACACCAGTAGGTAAATTTAAATTAACAATTTCATCATCACTAATTTTATCTAAATATTTAATTAAAGCTCTTAATGAATTACCATGAGCGGCTATAATAACATTTTTATTATCATTTAATAAAGGCTTAACCTTTTCATTGAAAAAAGGAACAACTCTATTAACTGTTATTTCTAAACTTTCTGTAAGAGGTAAATTTCTTTTATCTATTTTGCTATAGGCCTCCTGTAATGCAGGATTTCTTGGGTCATTTTCTTCTAATGCAGGAGGACAAACATTATAGCTTCTTCTCCATATTTTAACTTGCTCTTCACCATATTTTTTAGCTGTTTCAGCCTTATTTAAACCTTGTAACGCTCCATAATGCCTTTCATTTAATCGATAATCTTTATAAACGGGTAAATATTCTAAATCCATTTCTTCTAAAATATAATTTAAGGTATGAATTGCTCTTTTTAAATAAGATGTAAAGCATACATCAAATTTAATACCTTCTTTTTTTAATAAAAGACCTGCATTTTTAGCTTCTTCAATTCCTTTTTCTGATAAATCAACATCAGTCCAACCTGTAAATAGGTTTTCTTTATTCCATAGAGATTCTCCATGTCTTACTAATATTAAATATTTTTTCATAACGATCACCTTCTATATAATATTTTAAAACAATTAATAAAAAAATCAACAATAAAGTTAGCAATAACTAACTGAAAGTGTTTTTTTGAATTTTCTTCTTTATTTATTATATAAATAGTGATAAAATAAGAGAAATTATTTAATAAATTGAATTTAATTTTAAATAATTATTTTTTAGGAGGTAAAGGTTTATGAATATGGAATTCAAAAGAAAGCTAATGATTCCTATGGATGTAAAGGCAATGTATCCATTAGATGAAAATTTAGCTAAGGTCAAAGAAAAAAATGACGAAATAATTAAAAATATATTCACAGGTAAGGATGACAGATTACTATTAATCATCGGTCCATGCTCTGCTGATAGAGAGGATGCCGTATTAGATTATTGCAAAAAGCTTAGACCTTTACAGGAAGAAGTTAAAGACGAAATAGTTATTATACCAAGAATATATACAAATAAGCCTAGAACAACAGGTGAAGGCTATAAGGGTATGCTACATCAACCAGACCCTAATCAAGAAACAGATATGCTAAAAGGTATTATTGCTGTAAGAAAGCTACATATGGATGTTTTAAAGGAAACAGGCTTTTCTACTGCTGATGAAATGCTATATCCTTCAAATCATAGATATTTATCAGATTTATTAAGCTATGTTGCTGTAGGTGCAAGATCAGTTGAAAACCAAGAGCACAGACTTACTGCTTCTGGCTTAAATTTACCAGTAGGTATGAAAAATCCTACATCTGGTGATTTTAATGTAATGCTTAATTCAGTTAATGCAGCTCAACATTCTCATACATTTATTTATAGAGGATGGGAGGTTGAATCTAAGGGTAATCCTTTAGCACACTGTATTTTAAGAGGATACGTTAATAAGCATGGTGAATCAAGTCCTAACTATCATTATGAGGATTTAACAAGATTAATTAAGATGTATGATGAAAATAAATATCATAATCCAGCTATTATTGTTGATTGTAACCACTCAAATTCTAATAAGCAATATTTAGAACAAATTAGGATTGCTAAAGAGGTTTTACATTATGCTAGCGAAAATGCTAATATTAACAAATATTTAAAGGGCTTAATGATTGAATCATATTTAGAAGATGGTAATCAAAAGGTTGATGGTGGAGTTTATGGTAAATCTATAACTGACCCATGCTTAGGTTGGAATAAAACAGAAAAATTAGTTAAGGAATTAGCTAATTTAAGAAGAAAATATAGAAAAGAAAGAGAATCTAAATAATAAAAAGGGTGAAGACTATAAAGTGAACCCCATAAGTTGGACCAAGTAAAATTGGAAAGACTTATGGGGTTTTTATTATGAAGTTAAAATTAGAAGATAAATTAGTAATAATAGATTTGTACAAAAAAGGATGGAGTGTTCCAGATATTTGTAAAAAA
>JAFXUP010000049.1 GCA_017524905.1 Acholeplasmatales bacterium
AAGATTTAATTAAAGAATATTTAAATAAAAAAGATCCGAGATATTAGAATCTCGGATTTTAAATTATTCATATAATTCTGCAGTTATAAAATGAATAGATCTACTATTATCATAATCATCATAAGAGAAATTATGATTCTTTAAAATTGAAAACATCGTTACTAATACAGATGAAAGAGACGATTTAGTTAAATTTATGGGTGAGTATTATGATGATGTAATTAATCAATTTGAAAAATATTTAAGAGTTCATAATTTCTCTTATGATGATTATGATAATAGTAGATCTATTCATTTTATAACTGCAGAATTATATGAATAATTTAAAATCCGAGATTCTAATATCTCGGATCTTTTTTATTTAAATATTCTTTAATTAAATCTTCATATTTTAATCCATAATCATGGAATTCTAATTCGCTTGTTTGTTCGATTGCATCATAGATAAAATCAGTAGAGAAATCTATAGCACCCTTAATAGGCATACCTAAATTAATATAGGCAGTCATTAATGCAGAGAATAGGTCTCCAATTCCTTTATATGTATTATCTAGCTTTTCTTTTATGATTGTTGTTTTTGTTAAACCATCATATGATACACATCCAATAGAATATTCATCATCCATAACACTTGTTATAATGACATTCTTAGGACCAATTCCTACAAGCTCTGCTATTAAATCATTTAAATAGCTATCACCTTGATATACATCATAATCATGTCTTGTCATTAGGCATGCCTCAGTTACATTAGGTAATATATAATCAGCTATACTACATAAATCAATATAACCAGATATTACATCAATTTCTAAATCAGGGAATGCATCTCCATTATTACCCATGCATGGGTCTACAATAAAGATACCATCATCCTTTAGAAGATATTGCTTAGCATCCTTTATATATTCAAATTGCTTACCATTTTTAACCTTGCCAACTAAAATGGAATCAAATTGAATATGCTCACTTTTCCAGTGATCAATTATCTTTTCCATATCAACTGTAAAATCTATTTCATGTATTCCAGTAAATGGATCATTATGAGTAGATTCTAAATAGGTTGGAAGCACCGCTACCTCAAATCCAAAAGCGGATAGAGTAGCAAGTGATAGAGAAGAGCCAGTTTGACCATAACATGAAATTTGTTGTATTACTAAAATCTTTTTGTTATTCATTTTTACCCTCCTCTCAATTCTAAAATATTATACTATAAATTTGGTGATTTTTGAATTTAAAAATTAAATTTTACAACTATTTCAAAAAGTGTTAAAATTTTAATAGAATACTACGAGGTAAAAAAATATGAGAATATTAACAGAGAATGAAAAGAGATATGAATCTATAATGATGCTAGAAGAGGCATCTAAGAAGGATATTAAATCTATTAAAAATCATTATAAATTTAAATATAAGGTAGATTATTTTACTCCAATGTGCGCTTTAGCATTTGTTGTATTATTAATTGTTGGAATTGTATTCTTTGTAATGGGATCAGTTGCAGGTGGAGTAGTTTGTATTGTATTATCAATTCTTTCTTGTTGCTGCAGTGTATTTTTATATTTATTAAATAAAAAGAAATATTGGAATGCATTCCAAGCATTCTATGCAGACGCAATCGAAAAGAATGGTAAGATTAAATATGATGGTTATAAGGTAGTATCTAAATTATTCCCACTTTATATTAATTGTGATAATGAGCTTAAAGCTATTACATTTAATTATCAGGATAAGAATGGAATATTCTGTGAATATGATGATATATTAAATTTTAGTGTTTATTATGATGATAAGGAAACTGAAAATGCTAAATTAGATGAAGCATTTGAAGCAGAAGAATATCATGTATTAATAACATTTAATAATAAGAAGACAGCTAAAATTCAATTTTCTAATACCTTAAAGAATTTTGATAAGAATTATTTAAAGGAAGAAAATAAGAATTCTATTAATAATATTGTTAATATTTTAAATGCAATTATTATGAAAAATGAAGTTAAGTAATTAACTTCTTTTTTTCTACAATGATAGTAATTTATTCTTTTTTGATGAAAACGTTTTAAATTTTACTTGATACCTTAAAAAAACCATTGTATAATAAATATAGGCTTTATGTCGAAAGGAGTATTACAGGTTTTATGGATGGTAAGGTTAAATGGTTCAATGCCGAGAAAGGTTATGGATTTATTGTGCCAGAAGAGGGAAAGGATGTATTTGTACACTTTAGTGCAATCGTTTCTGATGGCTACAAGACTTTAGAAGAAGGTCAAGCTGTAACATTTGATCTTGAGGAAGGCGAAAGAGGACCTCAAGCTAAGAATGTTGTAAAAGTTGATAAGAAGTAATTTTTTAGGGCTAGAAACCGAACCTTAGTAGTTCGGTTTTTTCTTTCAAAAAATTTTTTTTAAAAAAATACCAATAAATTCAAATAGTAGTTTGTTTAAAGATTAGAAGCGAACAGAAAACGTTTGCACAAGAGGAGAAAAATGTTTTATGAAAAAGAGAAAAATCTTATTAGGTTTAGCAATGGCTGCCGCAGCAGTATTTGCTTTATCTGCATGTGACGATTCAAGTACAAATAATGGTCCGACAACTGTTGATACAGGTGAGGGTACTGGTACAGGAACTGGAACTGGTACTGGTACAGGAACTGGAACTGGTACTGGTACAGGAACTAGTGAAGGTCAAAGTGGTCAACAAGGTGGAGAAGGTCAAGGTAGTCAACAAGGTGGAGAAGGT
>JAFXUP010000050.1 GCA_017524905.1 Acholeplasmatales bacterium
ATAAACGCTTTAGATTCTCTTTCTCAAGAAATTAATTTAGCCAAAGGCCATAAAACAAAACCTGGTATAGGAGTATATCCAGAAGATTTAACAGCAGAAGAATATCAAAAAATTTTAATTAAAATGCTAAAAGAAAAAAAAATAGAAGAAGTAAAAAATATCACAAATCAAAGAAGTATGGTATTTCGTGATGGGGAGTATTTAAAAGCAGTAGATTATGTCGAATATTTCAAAGAAGATTTCACAAAAATTGCTGATGAATTAGATGAAGCCGCAAAATATTCAACAGATCAAAATTTCACTGAATATTTAAAATTACAAGCTAAAGCTTTAAGAACAGCTGATCCAATGTTAGATGCTGAAGCTGATAAAAAATGGGCTGAATTGCAATATACTCCTTTAGAATTGACAATAACTAGAGAAAATTACGAAGATTTAATCACTGGTTCTTATGCGAATAATAAAGAATTAGAAGATTTATTGAAAGAATACAATATTACTCCAGTTCCTAAAGATTGCCTTGGGTTCAGAGTAGGAATAATAAATAAAGAAGGAACTGATTTCATTTTGAAAATAAAAGACTATCTGAAAGATTTAGCCGATAATATGCCATATAAGGAAGAATATGATAAAAATGTAACAAATGCAACAATTAAGCAAACAATGGTCGATGCTGATTTGATTATATTAGCAGGAGATGTAGGAGCATATCGTGCAGGAATAACCCTTGCTGAAAATCTACCAAATGATGATAAGCCTTCTTTGAAAATAGGAGGAGGAAGAAGAAATGTATATCATAGGCAAATAAGAGCTTCTAATGCAACTGCAGTACAAAAAAGATTAGATTTAATTTTAGACCCAGAACAGCATAAATATTATGATACAGAAGCTGATCATTGGTTTACTATAGGCCATGAAAATTGCCATTCTTTAGGACCTAATACAGAAAATAATCATTTAGGAAAATACAGAAGCATTATAGAAGAAAATAAAGCTGATATGTGTGGAATTGCCTTTGTGGATCTTTTAAAAAATTTAACTTATTATACTGAAGAGCAAAGACTAAAAATTATTGTTACTTCGGTTGTAGATAATTTCTTGAAGGTTAAACCTGATTTATCCCAAGCTCATAGAGTAAGGACTGTAATGCAAAATTATTATCTTTTCAAAAAGGATGCTTATAGTATCACTGCAGATGGAAAAATTCATGTTAATATAGAAAACGTTGTTGGTGCTGCATATGATATGTTGAAAGAAATTATTAGGGTTCAAATAGATGATAAGTTTGAAAATGCAGAAAAATATATTAATGATTATTTTGTATGGACAAATGAAATGAAAATAATTGGAGATAAATTACAAACACTTTCATCAACATTAAATAGTAGAGTAGAAAATGAATTAGCTGATAAAATATTGTCAGAGAGTATTGAATATACTAAATAATATTGATGTTAAAAATAAAATTAAATTACTAAATTCCTTAAATTTAAGAAATGAGTTAGAATAATAAAAAAGTATTTTATTTAATTAAGTTCTTATCTCTAATTAAATAATTATATATTTTGACTTTTAAGAATTTTTATAAT
>JAFXUP010000051.1 GCA_017524905.1 Acholeplasmatales bacterium
ATTTTTAAACAATACAATAAAAATGGCTTAGTTAAGCCACAAAACATATTGATGATGTTTGTGAATTGCGGTCTAGAAAAAGCCCTATTATGTAAAAAATGTATGAAAAAGTGCTTTTTTTGGTGTCCAGAAGGTGTCCGGAGAGATGAAAAAATGGCTTAACAGAGCCATAATTACGATTAGTTAACTTTCCTAAGCGTTAATTGTTTGATTATTATAATTGCAAAGAAAAAGATATTAAGCAGGACTTCTCACCCTGCTTTTGTTAATAGTAAAATGAAAGTAAGCAAAAAAGCTCAAATAGATTTCAGCAAAAATGCTGATTCTAAATGAGCTAATTGTTTACTTTTTTATTTTATTCAAAGAGGTTATAGGAGGAATGTGTCCTCCTAATAGCGAAGCTCTTTTACTAAACCCTTAAGGGTTCGGCTTTTCTAGTAAGTATATTTAATTATATAATCTTAGTGCTAACGCATTAAGGAGGTATAGAAAAATATGCAAGAGCAAAAAATAGCAAAAATAATTAAAGGAATGGTAGGTGATTTATTATTAATGGCTAATGCAGATATTAAGCCCAACTTCAGCGCAGTAGCACGGAAATATGGAATTGATAGGGCTACTGTAAAAAAGTATTATGAAGCTGGTGGAATCACGATTAAGGAACCGATAAAAAAAGAATCCAAATACGATAAGTATAAAGATTTAATTGAAGAAAAAATGGCAGATCCACTGGTTAAAATTTCAGCTTTATATCAGTATATGTGTAATAAATATGGTGATGAAATTAACTTCACATATAGCGGATTAAAAGCATATGTAGAAAGAAATGATTTAAGGAACAAAACATCAAATATCACACCACATGTGCTATATGAGACAGCTCCAGGAGAGCAATTACAGGTAGATTGGAAAGAGAGTTTAAGAATCGAAACTGTTAATGGTGAAATTATAGAATTTAATATATTCTCGGCCACGTTAGGTTATTCAAGATTTCATCAATTCATTTTTAGTTTTGGAAAAGGTGAGGATGATTTCTTAAGATGCCTAATTGAGGTTTTACGTAGACTTGGTGGGAAACCTAAAAAAATAAAAACTGATAATATGACAGCAATTGTAAGTATCACAGGATCAAATAGAAAAAAGCATCCAAGGATACTGCAATTTGAAAAAGATTTAGGAACATCAATTAATTTATGTGATGTCAGAAGCCCAGAAACTAAAGGGAAATGTGAAGTATCGAATAAATTTATGGATTGGTTATTTCCATATAACAAAGAAATAAAAGATGTAAATCATTTAATTGAGATGATTGATGTAATTAATAAGCAATGTAATAATCAAATTAATGATAGAACACATTTACCACCAATAACACTTTTTAAAGAAGAAAAAGAGTATTTAGATCCATTACCTTCTTCTATATTACTTAACTCCTACATTAGTAATATAGAGAAATGTGAAGTAAAAGATACATTATTAGTATCTTATAACGGAAATAAATACTCAGTACCATCAAAGTATATTGGTAAAAAAGTAACATTAACATCATCTGCCAATAAACTTTACATTTATTTTAACACAGAACTTATAGCCTGTCACGAAATCACAAATAATGACATAAATTATGATTTAAATCATTATAGCGAAGGATTATGTAAAAGACTTAAAACAAATAATAATGATGACATAATAGAAATGGCAAAAAATAATTTGAATAGACTATCTAAGCTTGGAGGTAAAAAATAATGAGACCGATAAGTTATGATAGATTTATGGATTCATTAAAGTATTATGGTTTGGATGATGAGGATATTAATCTAATTAAATTACTTAATCCAACACTATGGGAAATTGAGGAATTATTAGATTGGTTAGAGCATGAACATGACTTTTATGAGAATCCTTTTGGATACGAAAGAATGAATTATATAAAAGCAAGCAAATTATATTATGCGACATATTTCGAGGAGAAAAATAGAGAATGGATAACAATTTTACAAGAACATTAAATAATTTTGAAACATTGAATCTAATTGAATTTAGAGGAAATATAGAAAGATATATTAAATATATTGAAGCAGGTGATAAATCACTTATAGATTCACTTTATGAATTAACAGAATTAGAATTACGATTAAGAACAGAAAGGGCAATGAATGCCTGTGTTAAGGTAGCGAATTTTCCTTTCTTAAAAACATTTGAAGATTTTGATTTTACATTCCAACCTTCAATTAATAAAGAGCAAATAATTAACTTTAAATATTTACAATTTATTGAGAATAAAGAAAACATTATATTTATTGGTTCACCAGGTGTTGGAAAAACACATTTGGCTACATCTGTAGGTATTGAGGCAGCTAAAGCTAGGACATCTACGTATTTTATAAGCTGTAATGATTTAGTCTTACAACTAAAAAAAGCCCATATTGAAAACAGGCTTGAACAAAGATTAAAATTCTTTTCTAAGTATAGACTTTTAATTATCGATGAGGTAGGTTTCCTACCTCTAGATAATGAAAGTTCTAATTTATTATTTCAATTAATAACTAGAAGGTATGAAAAGAATTCTACAATAGTAACTACAAATAAGCCTTTATCAAGATGGGGAGAAATATTTGGTGATATAGTTTTAGCTAATGCAATATTAGATAGACTATTACATCATTCTAATATTATTAATATTGTAGGTAGATCTTATAGAACTAAAGATATTATAGATGATGATAATATAAATCAAGGTTTTCAACTCCAAAAGATATAGAAGATGATATTAGAAATTTTGCGAAAAAAATTTATAATTGTAGTCACTTTGAGAAAGATTATCTTCATTCTGTTGAAAAATTTACGAAGGACGTTAGTAAGATGATTATTGAATGGTTGATAAGTAGATTGCTGGAGAAAAATAACTTGTATTATAATTATTATGTTAGTAGTTTTGAAAGCAAAGATACATTTATAGATTTTTATTTTTTAAAATATGAAAAAGAATTATTTAAAATCTATGAAAATGCAAAAGATGATAGTAAACTATATTTGAAAGATTTAGTAATAAGGCATTTGGCGTTATATGATTCTTTGATTGATTACCCTTTTTTTGAAGATAAGTACGAAGAAATTTATATAAA
>JAFXUP010000052.1 GCA_017524905.1 Acholeplasmatales bacterium
ATATCTCTCATCGTAGCTCTTAATTCATTATTTTTCAAGGTTAATTTTTTATTCTCTTTTTTTAATTCATCCATGGCTTTATTTAATTCAGTATTTTCTTCACCATAATGTTCTATTTTTCTAGTAGCTTCTCTCATTTCTTGTTCTAATCTTCTTTTCTCGGTCTGATTTTGATCTATCATTTTCATTTCTATTTCACGCTCTTTATCTTCTAATTGTTTTTTATATTGAACTTCTCTTTCATCTATTTCTAATAAAAGATCAGCCTGAATTTTACGATATTTTTCTGCCTCATTTCGCATGTAATCTAATTCGTTTTTTGTACTATTTAATAATTCTTTTAAATTAAATAATTCATTATCGCTATTTAATTTATTATTATTTGAATCAGAATGTAATTTATTTAATTCATTAGTCAAATTTTGATTATCTAATCTTAATTTTTCTACTTCTTCAGCTAAACTTTTTCTTTCATTTTCTAATATTTTAAATCTATCATTTAATTTATTAACCACACCCATAATTTGATTTGTTTCAGTAATATCATCCTCAATATGTAATAATTTATCACTTACATCATATTTATCACCCATAAAAGGTGGCATAGCTCCAGTTGTTCCCATTGGAGGAGCTCCAGGTCCAACAGCACCACCTCTACTTCTTAATTCAGCTATGGTTTTTAATAAAGTAGCTTTTTCTGCATCTGCTTCTTGGAGAGCTAATTCTAATCTTTGATTTTCTTTTTCTAGGAAAGTATTTCTTGCTACTAAAGCTTGATTATCACCTGAACCTGTCATATTTCCATACTGGGTTACTTTTGCTCCTTGAGGTAATTCATTTTCACCTTTAGGTATTATAGGAGGACGAATATCATATCCTCCACCGGATTTAAATTTAGAATAGTATGATATATCCGTTCTGAATTTTTTTAGAAGACCTAATGCATTAACATCGTTTAATATTGGATAGTTCTGAATACGACTACATAATTTCATCATTTTAAATGTGATAGCTGATATAGAAAAATTATTATTTTGTAAAGTGAAAAGACCTAAGCATAAAGCATTAGATCCTATATATTCTTTCATTAATTTAGTAAGAATACTTCCATCATATATTGTTGGTATAGCATTATTATTTGTTTTGGCTAAATCCCCAACCATATTTTGAAAAGAATATATTGATTTATATTCTATAGAATTGCTCAAATTTCTAAAATGTTCAGCAAGAATATCAGCAGAAGCTAAATCAAAAATATTTATTTTAGAACTAATAACTTTGACATCTTTTGTAGCTTTATTATCTAATGTTTGTGTAATTTCAATAGTCATTAATGTACTATTTTTAGTTACTTTATTATACTCAAATGGACTTCGAATTTTTTCACCTTCTGCTAATAAATCAGGAAATGCCATTGAATTAGGTAAAGCAACCCATGCCGCACCATTAACAGTATATCCTTCAAATTCACTATAAACTAATTGAGCAGGTTGTTTATAATAATTATATTTTTGTAATAAATCTATTATAGCTTCATCTCTTAATTCAACATATTTCATTCTTACACTATAAGTAAAAGTTGTAGCTTCTACTTCTGGTACATTTAACTTTTGCATTTCTTCAATTATAGCACCATGTTTACTTTCCAAATTACCAAATAAAGATTCAACAAGTAAACCTAATACACCACTTTCATTTTCATTTCCTTGTAAAGAAAATGTTTTACCACTACCTTTTCCTCCGAAAGTGAATATTGTTAAATTAACACCATGAACAACAAAACCTAAATATTTACCTATAGTACTTTCAAAGGTGCTACGAATAGCATCGGATGTTTCTAGTATTGCACCGTTTGTGATAAATTCATCTATGGCACGATCATATTGATCTAGAAGGGATATTTTATTTTCATAAACTTTAAGATCTATACGCTGCTGAGGCTCTGGCTTTATACGAATCATTATTTCTATTGGAACACCCAATTGGGCATTTTGGTCCATTTTTTATTTATTTTAATTTTTATGATTTAATTTAAGTTTTATTTTTGATTTTTATTAAGAAATGGGGATTGGGGATTGGGGAT
>JAFXUP010000053.1 GCA_017524905.1 Acholeplasmatales bacterium
CCAATCCCCAATCCCCACATAATTCATTTAAATAATCAAAAAAAATAAATTTAAAAAAAAATATCTTCTCCAAATAAAATTAATTAATTAAATAATTTCATTTAAAAATGCTCAAATACTTCTTGCTTTTCTTATTGGTATCAAACATCTTCCTTCAGCCCATGCCAGAAAAGCCTGAATTTGTCCAGGAAGATTCCTTCAAAAAGCCTTTACTACAATACAGTTCAAAACATGGAAGAAATTTATTGGAAGACGAATCTAAGTTAAATGACTTGCTATCCCATCTTAAACAATTAAATATAAAGAATATGTATGAAAATGACTTTTTTTTAACGTGGGATAAAACGGAAGATGAATTGAAAGCAATATGGTTAGTAGCAGATATATTAAGATATTTACGTGAAAATAATATATCAACAAAAATATTTACATCAGGCCTTGCTATATCAATATTTAGAGATAATTCAACAAGAACAAGATTTTCATTTGCTTCTGCTTGTAATTTATTAGGCTTAGTAGTAAATGATTTAGATGAAAAAAAATCACAAATTGCTCATGGTGAAACCGTTAGAGAAACAGCTAATATGGTTAGTTTTATGGCTGATGTTATTGGTATTAGAGATGATATGTATATTGGTAAAGGACATACATATCAAAAAGAAGTCGTTAATGCTGTTACTCAAGGATATAAAGATGGTATATTAGAACAAAAACCTACTTTAGTTAATTTACAATGTGATATTGATCATCCTACTCAATCCATGGCTGATGCTTTACATATAATACATAAATTAGTAGGAGGAGTAGAAAATATTAGTCAATTAAAAGGAAAGAAAATAGCAATGACATGGGCATATTCACCATCATATGGTAAACCATTAAGTGTCCCACAAGGTGTTATTGGACTTTTAACAAGATTTGGTATGGATGTTGTATTAGCTCATCCAGAAGGATATGAAGTAATGGATGATGTATTAAAATTAGCCAAAGAAAATTCAGAAAAATCAGGAGGTAAATTTACTGTTACACATGATATGAAAGAAGCATTTAAAGATGCTGATATTGTATATCCTAAATCATGGGCACCATATAAAGCAATGGAAATAAGAACAGATTTATATGGTAAAGGAGATTTTAAAGGTATAGATGAATTAGAGAAGAAATTATTAAAACAGAATGCAGAACATAAAGATTGGACAGCAAATGAAGAAATGATGAAATTAACAAAAGATGGTAAAGGATTATATTTACATTGTTTACCAGCTGATATTACTGATGTATCTTGTAAAGAAGGTGAAGTAGCTGCTAGTGTATTTGATAGATATAGAGATGATTTATATAAACAAGCTAGTTATAAACCATATGTAATTGCTGCTATGATTTATTTAGCTAAAATCAAAGATCCTATTAAAGGATTCGAAAAAATGATTAAAGATAATATCGAAAGAAAAACTGATTTATAAAGTAATAAATAATACAATTGAAAAATTATTTAAAAACAATTATTAAAATTATTTAATTAATTAATCAA
>JAFXUP010000054.1 GCA_017524905.1 Acholeplasmatales bacterium
AAGGCATCTTATGCTTTAGGTATTACTGATGAATTCGTTCAACCATTTGTATCTGATAAAAATGGTATGGTAGAAGATGGCGATTCAGTGGTATTTGCTAACTTTAGACCTGATAGAGCAATCCAAATTGCTACAGCTATTTCTAATCCAGAAGGAATTGTTTATAACCCTGCAAAGCCTTATAAGCTAGATACATCTAAAGGACCAAAAAATGTATTCTTCGTTTCAATGATGAAGTATGCTGATCAAGTAAAGGGTAAATTAGCATTTGGTTTACAAAAGCTTGATAATTTATATGGTGATATAGTTTCTAAAGCAGGCTTAAAGCAATTAAGAATTGCTGAAACTGAAAAATATGCTCACGTAACTTTCTTCTTTGATGGTGGTGCAGATAGAACAATCGAAGGTGCAGATCGTATCTTAGTTAATTCACCAAAGGTTGCAACATATGATTTACAACCAGAAATGAGCGCATATGAGGTATGTGATAAGGTTGTTGCAGCTATAAAAGAAAAGAAGTATGATACTATCATTTTAAATTTCGCAAACTGCGATATGGTAGGACACACTGGTGTAATTCCTGCTGCAGTTAAGGCTGTTGAAGCTGTTGATGAATGTGTAGGTAGAGTTGTTGCTGCCTTAGATGAAGTTGGTGGTGTTGCTTTAATTACTGCTGACCATGGTAATGCTGAAAAGCTTGCTGATGAATTTGGTAGACCTTATACAGCTCATACTACAAATCCTGTACCTATTTGCTTAACAAGCCATGATTATGAATTAAGAGAAGGCGGAATTTTATCTGATTTAGCTCCTACAATGCTAGAATTATTAGGAGTTGAAATTCCAGCTGAAATGACTTCTAAGTCATTAATTAAATCATCTAAATAATTATTGTAATAATAGTTATTAGTGATATAATAAATATGAACTAAATATTTCTTCGGGGTTTGGTGTAATTCCATATCGGCGGTAAAGTCCGCGAGCTAAAAGGCATGAATAGGTGTAATTCCTATACCGACAGTATAGTCTGGATGAAAGAAGAAAAATTAAAATAATTTATAAGATTTTTTATAAATTAAAATTAATTCCCTGAAGATAAATTCAGGGATTTTTAATTTTAAGGAGAAACGAAAATGAAAAACAAAAAGAATTTAATTTTATTTATTGCCATTGTTGCAATAGGCCTTGGATTAATTTTAACTGGCTTTATCTTAAACATAGTTTTAAAAAATAACTTTGTTGCAACTGAAGCAGTTAAAAAATATAAGCCAGGATTTTATATTTATTTACTTGAGATAGTAGGAGCTTTAATATTCTTATTATCATTTGGATATTTATATACATATCTTCAAGAAAAATATAATTTAAAGAAAATGACTATCAAACAGATGGCAGTTATTGGTGTATTTAGTGCATTATCAATAATTTTATATTATTTTGGAAAATTTAATTTACCAATTTTCCCATCTTGGCTAGATATTCAATTTTCTGAAATTCCGGCATTAATAATTTCTTTTATGTATGGACCAGTATCAGGAATATTAATTATCTTAGTAAGATTTTTCTGTAAGCTACCTGGTACTTCAACTGTAGGTGTTGGTGAAATGGCTGATTTATTAATTGGTTTAACTTTAATAATAGTATCTGGCTTAATTTATAAAAAGCATAAAAATATTAAAGGTGCAGTTAATGCTTTAATATTTGGTATGCTTGCAGCAACAGTTGTTGCAACAATTTCAAATTGGTTACTTTTAATACCTGCATATAAAGGTATTGCAGGATATCCTCAAGCTCTACTTACAGGAGGAATGGATTTAATTATATCTGGTAATAAAGGTGTTGTAACAGATGATAATTTTATGGTTTACTATTTATTTATTGGTGTCGTTCCTTTCAATTTATTAAGATATTCACTAGTATTTACAATTACATTCTTACTTTATAAAAGGCTACATATGCTAATTAATCATATTGTAGGAGATTTTGATGAAGAAGAAGTTATAGTTGAAGAAAATAATTAAAAATATAAGAGAATGCTTTTTAAAAAACATTCTCTTTTAAATTTTCATATTATATTTGGATAATTATCAGATTATTTAAAAAAGAAAATAAAAAAGAAAACTAATTTAAGTGCTTACATAAAACATTAAAACGTTTTCATCGATAATTTTATATTTATATATAAAAAATTAATGTATAATGTGATTGGTAAAAATTTTGGTAAAATTTAAATAATAATACAAGGAGATGTAAATTTTTATGCCATTTATTACAAGCGTATACGCTAGAGAAGTTTTAGACTCTCGTGGTAACCCAACTGTTGAAGTTGAAGTTACAACTGAAAGTGGCGCATTTGGTCGCGCATTAGTTCCATCTGGAGCATCTACAGGTGTTCATGAAGCACTTGAATTAAGAGATGGTGACAAGAATCGTTATTTAGGAAAGGGTACTCAAAAGGCTGTAGCAAATGTTAATGAAATCATTGCTCCAAAGTTAATTGGTATGGATGTAACTTTACAAGTTGCAATCGATCATATGATGATTGAATTAGACGGTACTGAAAATAAGTCAAAATTAGGTGCTAACGCAACTTTAGGTGTTTCTATGGCTTGTGCTAGAGCAGCAGCTAATTTCTATGGTATTCCTCTTTATAACTATTTTGGTGGTTTCAATGCAAAGCAATTACCACTTCCTATGATGAATATCTTAAATGGTGGTGCTCATGCTGATTTCTGTATTGATTTCCAAGAAATCATGATCTTACCTGCTGGCGCTAAGTCAGTTAAAGAAGCAATAAGAATGGGTGCTGAAGTATTCCATGCATTAAAGAAGATTTTAAAGGCTAACGGATATGTAACTTCAGTTGGTGATGAAGGTGGTTATGCACCTAAGTTAGGTTCTAACACAGAAGCATTCGAAAGAGTAGTTGAAGCTATTAAGGCTGCTGGCTATGTTCCTGGTAAGGATGTATTCTTAGGAATCGACGTTGCTGCATCTGAATTCTATGATGAAAAGACTAAGAAGTATATCTTAAAGGCTGATAAGGGTGAATTCACTTCTAAGGAAATGGTAGATGTATACTATTCTAACTTAGTTGAAAAGTTCCCAATCGTTACTATCGAAGATGGTCTTGCTGAAGATGACTGGGAGGGCTGGAAGTATTTAACTGAAAAGTTAGGTAAGAAGGTTCAACTTGTTGGTGATGACTTATTCGTAACTAACACAAAGAGATTAAAGAAGGGTATCGAAATGGGCGTTGCTAACGCAATCTTAATTAAGGTTAACCAAATCGGTACATTAACTGAAACATTTGAAGCTATCGAAATGGCTAAGCGTGCTCATTACACTGCTATCGTTTCTCACAGATCAGGTGAAACAGAAGATACAACTATTGCTGATATCGTTGTTGGTACAAATGCTGGTCAAATCAAGACTGGTTCTGCATCAAGAACTGATAGAATCGCTAAGTACAACCAATTAATCAGAATTGAAGATGATTTAAATGGCCGTGGCGAATTCCCAGGTGTATCTGTATTTGACGGATTAGATTCTTTATATAACTTAAAGTAATATTAATTCAAAAAATAATATTTGGTAGTTAAAGGAAAATAGCAAAATATTTTCCTTTTCCTACTTTTTAATAGGAGATAAAAAATGATTAACGTAAACGAATTAAAAAATGGCGTTGTTATCGAATATGATGGCAAGCTTGTTCAAATTATGGAATTTATGCACGTATTACAAAATAAGGTTGCATATGTAAGAGTAAAAATGAAAGATTTAAGAACTGGTACAGTTACTGAAACTGCATTAAAGGGTTCTGATTCAGCATTCAAGAGATGCTATATTGATAAGCGTCCTATGCAATATTTATATAACTCAGGCGATATGTTCACATTCATGGATAATGAAACTTATGAACAAATCGATATTCCTGCTGAAAGACTTGAATGGGAATCTAAGTTCATGAAGGATGGAGACGAAGTACAAATCACTATGTATGAAGGCGAAATCTTAGGTGTATCTTTAGCTGATAAGGTTACACTTGAAATCGTTGATACAACTCCAGCTATCAAAGGACAAGCTACTGATAGAAAGAAAGCAACATTAGAAACTGGCTTAGAAGTTACAGTTCCTGCATTCTTAGAAAACGGAACTAAGATTGTTGTTTCAACAATTGATGGTTCTTATGTATCAAGAGCTTAATTTTAATATTATTTAACACAATTTTTATTGTGTTAATTTAGCAGCTTAGCCAAGCGGTAAGGCCCCGGACTCTGACCCCGGTATGCACAGGTTCGAACCCTGTAGCTGCTGCCATTAAAGAACAATAGGATTGATACGAGTTATCAATCTTTTTTTCGTTCTTTTAATATCATATCTTTTGTTTTATATTTCTTTCCATCAGAAGCAGTTATCGAGGATTCCTCGAATATTGATCTAATTCACAGTCATTTATTATATTTTTAATATGTAGACTGATATTGTCAATTGAAACATTAAATAATAATGCCATATCTTTTTGGGTTAACCAAACAGTTTCTTGGTTTGGTGACACATTTACATCTAAACTAAAATCACCATATTCAAATTTTATCAATTCGTATTTCTTTTCTTGAATATTCATATTAATTTCCTCTTAATTTTCTCAAAAAAAGAAAAGCTTTACTGTATTTCTGCAATTTGGAAGTTTAATTAAAAATTAAACTTTTTTTCTTTATTTTAAGCAGAGTTTTAAATATAATATTATTGGTGATGAAAAGTGTATTGTTCAAATTGTGGGAAAAAGAATAAAGATGATGCTAATGTATGCATTAACTGTGGTTCTAAATTAGAAAAAGAAGACTTATTTAAAATTGATGAGGATTTATTTAAAATCGATTCATCTGAATTTGAAGATTTAAAAGAAATTAAAAATGAAAAACCAAAAACTAATAATATTGAAATAAATAAAGAAAAAGAAAAAATAACTGAAACAAAAAAAGAAGAATTAAATAAAAATTATTATGATGAAGAAAAGAAAGAAGAAATAAAAAATAATTATATTCCACCAAGGCCTGAAGAAAGAAAAGATTTAGTTCAATCAAGATATTATTTTAATAAATATAGTCATGTTATAGATCTAGATGCTAGCAATCGTTCTTTTATTGCAGCAATTGGTATTATATTTATTTTTTTGGCATTTATAATTGCCTTTTTTACCTTAGTGAAATCTCAAGCAAAAGGAGAATTCATTCCTATTCTTATTATGTTTTCATTTTTCTTATTCGTACTTGCTTTGATAACAGTTGCTTTAATTAAGACAGCAGGTGATAATATAAAAGCAAAGAATGCTTTAAAAATAGGTAAATTTATTGAAGCTAAAATTATAGATATAAATTCTAGAGTTATTAGAAATGGTGCTATATCAAAAATAAACCATATTATTGTTTTTGAGTATAGTTTGAATGGTATTAAAAATATAACTAGCCAAAAGGTTAGTGAAAGCCTTGCCTTAGAATTATCTATAGGTGAAATGATTAAAGTAAAAGCAAGTGATTCTATTGCAGTAATAGATGAAAAAAATTATCAATTGTAAATAAATGATAAATTGTTTATAATTAAAAAAGAATTAAAAGAAAGGAATAATTAATGATTCTCATTAATTAAAAAAAATATGGTTTCAAAGAATTTAACTGTTATAACTAAAGATATGGCTTTAAATAATTTAGTTAAAGCAGCAAGAAAAAATACAATTTCAAGATTTATCTTATCATTAGTAATTATGATATTAGGTATTTTAGTTATGATTTCTGGATTTACAGCAAATAATAATTTATATTCAATTTTAGGTGCGTTTTTTGTAGCTTGTAGTATTGTTTATTTTGTTTTAGCAGGAATAAGCTTTAAAAAAGCACCAAAGGATATTTTAAAAAATAATCCCGATTTAAATGAAGGTGATTTAAATTATAATTTCTCATTTAAAGAAGGATATATTGAAGCAGTAGTAGTTAATACTTATAGAAAAAATAATTTAAGATATGAATATAATCAAATAAAAAGAGTTAATGAATATAAGGATAGATATGATATTATTTTAAAAGAGCATTTAATTCTTTTTGTTAATAAGGATGGCTTTACTGGAGAAAAAAGTGAAGAATTCTTTAGAATAAATTTAGAAAAAAATAAGTGCAAAATAATTAATAAGATTAAAGAAGAAAAGCAAAATTAAGCTTTTCTTCTTTTTTTATTAAAAATTGAAAACGTTTTATTGACTATTTTTGAAACTCGTGCTATCATAATGATAGACGAACTATCATTTTGTAAAAAATTTTATAAAAAAGAGGTAATTAATTATGAGTAGAGTGACAGATTTAACTAAGAAGGTAATTACAGAAACAGCTTTAAATATGTTTATTGAAAATTCTATTAGTAAAGTAAGATTATATGATATTGCGGCAAAAGCAGATGTAGGTGAAGCTACAATCTATAGACATTTTGGTAATAAACAAAATGTTGTTATTTCAGCTGCAATTGAATTATCAAATAGAATTTCAGTTGAATATTTAAGTAGAGATGAAAGCCTATCAGGCTTAGAAAGTATTAGAAAATTCTATAATGTTTTCTTAACTATCTTTAAGAATTATAATTATTATTTTTCATTCTTAAATGAATTAGATACTTATTTATTAGCAGAAGATTATAACGGAAGAGATAATTATCAAAATAATCTAAATTATTATAAAGAAGTATTCTATAAGGATTATGAAAAAGGATTAGAAGATAACTCTATTAGAAAAATAGATGATGTTGAAGCTTTCTATTTCGCTACAACTCATTCTTTAACTGCATTATGCAAAAAATTATCAACTAAAAAGATTTTAGAGCAAGATGACTACGTTGATAAAGAAAAAGAAATAGAAGTTTTAATTGAAATATTCTTGGATTATTTAAAAAAATAGGAGGAAATATAAAAAATGACAAGAAGATTAACAAAAAAAGAAATGTGGATATTTGCCATTGGTCAATTAGGTTGGTCAATTCTAGGCGGTATCATCAGTGCTTGGCTAGTATCATTTTACTTGCCAACAAAGGATGTAGTAAAAGATGGTTCAGGAAATGTTATTAGTACATTTTTTTCTGGCACAGAATTAGACTTTTATACTATTATTAAACCAGGCTTAATTATTGGTGGATTCTTAACAATTTTAGGATTAATTACAGCTTTATGTAGATTATGGGATGCAGTATCAGATCCTTTAATTGCTAATTTATCAGACAATTCTAAAAATAAAAAAGGTAGAAGAATTCCATTCATGCGCTTTGCAGCTATTCCATTTGCTGTAACAACTTTACTAGTATTTATGGCTCCATCATTATTTAATGGTGGTACAGAACCATCTGGTTGGAACGTTGCATGGGTTGCAGTAATGCTAGTATTATTCTATACATTTATGACTATTTATTGTACACCTTATAATGCTTTAATTTCTGAATTTGGTAAAACACAAGAAGATAGAATGAATATTTCAACTTACATTTCATTAACTTATTTTGCTGGTACATTAATTGCATATTTACCATTCGTATTTGCAGGTGTAGTAAGAGGTATGGGTGTAGGTTATTATTGGAGCTATGTAATTTGTTTTATTCCATTAGTAATTATTGCATGTATTTGTATGTTACTTCCAACATTCTTGTTAAAGGAAACTGATTTTGTTGAATCAAAGCCAGCTGGAACTAACGCATTTAAATCATTAACAGCTACTTTTAAGAATAAGAATTTCGTTAAATTCTCATTATCAGATGTTATGTATTTCATTGGTTTAACATTATTCCAAACAGGTTTACCATTCTTTGTAAAATTAACTATCGGCTTAGATGAAAGCTGGACAATGTATTTATTAGGTGGTATGACAGTTTTATCTGCATGTTTCTATCCAATTGTATCAAAGCTTGTTTCTAAGTGGGGTAAAAGAAAGCTTGTTATAGCAGGCTTCATTGGTCTTGCATTAGCTTATGTAATTACAGCTTTAGCTTATCCAATTACAGGTGGTAAATTATCTGCATTAAGCTATGTTGTAGGTATTTTAATTGTACTTGTTGCTGCATTCCCTATGGCTTTATTAGGTATCATTCCTCAAGCAATTGTTGCTGACGTTGCTGAAGAAGATTCAATCGTAACTGGTGAAAAAAGAGAAGGTATGTTCTTCGCAGCACGTACATTTGCTATGAAGCTTGGTCAATCAATTGCTATGCTAGTATTTACTTCACTTGCTGTAATTGGTGCATCAACTATGGAAGAAGAGGTTGATCCAAACCAAATTTCAGCTACATGGCAAGGTGTAACAATTGTTGCTTGTGTTGCAGTAGTGTTCTGTTTATTAGGTGCTTTCATTTTATTCTTCTATAATGAAAAGAAAGTTTTAGCTACTATTGAAAAAGCTCATATTGAAAACGGATTAGAAACTAAAGAAGAAGCTGAAGCAGTTTTAGCTCAAGAAGAAGTTAAAGAAGAAACTGTATCTTCAAATGAATAACTAAACTAAAAATATTTTTTTTGGAGAAGATTATGGATAAATCAAGTGTAATTTTTAATAATAAAATTGATAAAAAAACAATTAAAAAAGCTAATAAATCTAAAAGAAAATATCAAAAAGCCTTTGGTGATGATTCTAAAGCTGATTATAAATTAGGATTTAAGCCAATTGACACATTAGATTTTATTGGAGCAAAAAATATTGTATTTTCTGATAAGAATGAAGAATTGCCTAAAAATGCTCTAATTGTTGGTAACATTCGTATGGGATTCGGTCATTACCGAATCTCCATTGCGATGGCATCAGCTGCTAAAGCCTTAGGCTATGAACCTTATTGGTTAGATTTAGCATCTTTTGATGCTACAGGTTCTAAAATGATTAGAAAGCAAAATGATATGTATTCTTTGGCATCAAGAATAAGCCAAAAATCTAAATTATTTAATCATTTTTTATGGGAACCATTAAATTCTGAAGGATTTAAAAAGATAACTTATAATGCAGTAGATCAAAAAAATTCTGAATTATTAGTTCCTATCTTTAAATATTTACCAAAGGATGTTCCTTATATCGCAACACATGTATGGCCTTCTCAAGGTGCGATTCATGCAGGTTTAACTCATGTTGTTAATGCTATTCCTGATAACTGGCCAATGGGCTTACATTTATCAGAAGGAGCTATTCATGCTGTACAAACACCATTTGCTTATTTAGGATATAAAATGCTAAATGGCTTTGCTAAAAAGCCTTTAAATGGTATTCCTGAAGCTGATTTAAAAATGGTTGGAAGATATGTAGATCATGAATTATTAGTTAATTTAGAGGAGGATAATAATAAAAGATTAAACCGTATTAAAAATAATAAGCCTTTAAGATTATTATTTACAGTAGGTGGAGCTGGTGCTGGTTTTGATATGTTCTTAGGAATGATTAAGCATTTACTTCCTTATGTAAAGGAAAAGAAGGTTACATTATTTATTAATTTTGGTGATCATGAGGATGTTTATAATAAGATGATTAAAAAACTTCCTGAAGTAAAATCTTACAAAACATATTTTAATCAATATAATGAATTTAAAGATTTCGTTAAGGATGCATATAATGATGATGATTTAACTGGTATTTATTCAATTTGTAATAAGGATATATTCCAAGCAGTATACTCAACAAATTTATTAATGCCAGCATCAGATTTATTAATTACTAAACCATCAGAATTAGTATATTACCCTATTCCAAAGGTGTTTATGAGACATATTGGTGGCCATGAGGTATATGGTGCTGTAAATGGTCAAGAATTAGGTGATTCAACATTTGAATGCCCTAAATTAGACCAAATCAATCAAATGCTTGATAGATTATTAAGTGATAAAGAAATCATTTCTCATATGGTTCTACAAATTAATAAATTAAAAGAAGCAGGTTATTATAATGGAGCTTACGAATGTGTTAAGCTTGCAGTAGGTGATAAAATTGAAAAATAATTATAATATCTATGAAGCACCAGCAAGAATCAATCTTATTGGTGAGCATATAGATTATAATGGCGGTATGGTTATGCCAGCTGCCATTAGTTTAAGAACAAGAGCTAAATTTAAATTAAGAGATGATTTAAAAATCATTTTAGATTCAGAAAATACAGATTTACATGTAGAAAGAGATTTAAATGATTTAGGCTATGATAAAAAATATGATTGGGCTAATTATCCTGTTGGAGTTATTTATACATTAATTCAAAAAGGATATAAGATTGATAAAGGATTTGAAATCATTTTTGATTCAAATATACCTTTAGGTTCAGGCTTATCAAGCTCAGCTTCAATTTTAGTTTTAACTTGCTATGCTTTAAATTCTGAATTTAATTTAGGAATAAATAATAAAGATATAGCTTTAATTTCTCAAGAAATAGAAGTTAAATATTGTGGCTTATCATGTGGTATTATGGATGAGGCAATTATTGCTTTAGGTAAGAAAAATCATGCTATTTTATTAGATTGTGCTAAATTTGATTATCAATATATACCAATTGATTTTAAGAATTATACAATTGCTGTATTACAGACTAATAAAAAAAGAGCTTTAACTGAATCAAATTATAATCAAAGAGTCCAAGAGTGTAATAAAGCATTAAATATTTTAAAGCCTAAATACAATATCAATAATTTATGCGAATTAAAATCAACTGAATTAGATAATATTAAAGCTTTAATTAATGATGATGTAATCTATAGAAGAGTAAAGCATGTAATTTGTGAAAACGAAAGAGTTTATGCTTTTAAGGATGCTTTAATTAATAATGATTTAGTTAAATTAGGAAAATTATTAAATGAAAGCCATGAATCATTAAAAAATGATTATGAAACATCAGGTATACATCTAGATACAATTGTAAAGGCATCTCAAGAATTTAAGGATTGCTTAGGTGCTAGAATGACTGGTGCTGGATTTGGTGGCTGTGCAATAGCTTTAGTAAAAAAATCATCATTTGATGAATTTAAAAAGATTGTAGAAGCTAAATATTATGAAAAAACAGGCATCAACGCTTTAATTTATCTAGTTGATATTTCAGATGGACCTAAAAAAGTAATTTAATATTTAATTTTGAAATTAAGACCATTTTTATGGTCTTTTTTCATTTGTTTTTTATACAAATATAAATTTTTATGTTGCACAATTTATAAAATAAATATGTTAATATGACATTATAATAAAAAGGTTATTTTTTATGGGAGATTATTATGAAAAGATTATTTAAGATTTCTTTAATGCCATTAATTATATTCTTTATATTTATTGTTTCTAGCTGTGATAGAAATGATAAAAAAGAATATATAGGAATTATTTCAGCTATGGATAATGAAATTGAAATTTTAGTAAATGAAACTGAAGTTGAAAGAATAGATGAAATTGGTGGAATAGATTATATTATAGGAAAATTAGCTAATAAAAATGTTGTTATAGCTAAAGCTGGTATAGGAAAAATTAGATCTTCATCAGGTATAACTTCAATGATTAATAATTATAATATTTCTAAAGTATTATTTACTGGTGTTGCAGGAGGAATTTTAGATTCTGAAAAAATTTTAGATGTTGTTGTTGCTACAAAGCTTGTAGAACATGATTATGGTAGAATTGAAAATAGTGGCTTTATTTGGACTAAAGGAGATCCTGGAATTTCAAAATCAGAAGGCGATTATTATGAATGTGATTCTAAATTAGTAAATTTAGCATATGAAGTGGCACAAGAGGTAGTCGGAGAGAATCATACCTTTAAAGGGGTTATCGCAACAGGAGATCAATTTGTTGCAAATGAAGAATATGTTAAAAAGCTTGAAGAAGATTTTGATGCATATGCATGTGAAATGGAAGGTGCATCAATTGCTGTTGTTTGTACTAATTATGATATACCTTTTGTTGTAATACGTACATTAAGTGATAAGGCTGATGGTAATGCTCATGAAAGCTATGAGGAATTTAGCGATGAGGCTGCTATAAATTCAAGTCTTATAATAATTAAAATGTTAAGTAGCCTTTAATTAAAAAATTAAAAGTATTTAATATAAATATTGTAATTTACTCTTAATTAATTTAAAATAACAATAGGGAGCTATTTTTTATTATTTTTATTAATTGAGGGAATTGCTTATGGGATATGAAAACAAAGAAGAGGTATTAAAAAATAACCTTATTTATCAAAAAGATTTTAAGGTTTATTTTGACAATTTAACAAAAACATTATCTAAAACTACAATAGATAAGATTATCAGAAATTTAATCGCTATTGATGAGAAATTCTCATTAATGGTTTTTGATATTGATAATTTTAAAACAATTACTGATTCTTTTGGACATGAAAGTGCTGATGAGGTTTTAAGAATTGTTGCTGATACACTTGTTGATGTTTTAAAGGATGATGCATTAGTTGGTAGATATGGTGCAGATGATTTTGTTGTTTTAACAAAAGCATATGATTATAATGGCTTATGGAAATTCTGTCGTACTGCAATGGAAGCTGTAAGAAGTATAAAATCACCTTTAAAGAATTTTAATGTTACATTAACATGTGGTGCAGCTACTTTTCCAAAGGATGCTGAAACTTATGATGATTTATTTTTAAAAATAGATAAAGCATTATATAGAGGTAAGCTAAAGGGAAAGAATTGCTTTATTGTTTATATTGATGCTTTACATGGAAATATTGATGTATCAAATAGAATGGAAAGAAGTACTCCATTAATTGGCTATTGTCATAGAGAATTAATGGGTAAGGATAGCTTAACTGAAAAGATTAGAGTATGTAATAAATTCTTATGTGATTTATTTTTACTTGATAGCTATTTTTATGATGCAGAAAAGAATAAATTCAAAATTATTATTGGTGAAAATAATTTAAAAAAATCAAAAGAAGATTTATTTTCTGAGCTATTAGTAAAAGATGATATAGTAACAGTTAATGATTGCTCTAAATTAATTAAAGATCATCCTAAGCTACATGAATATTGCTGGGATAATAATATTAAATCATTTACATTATTAAAAGCTTATGCATATGATAAATATTATGGATATTGTCTTTACGTTGATAAAAACTCAAAAAGAGTATGGAATACAGAAGATAAAATCTTATTAAGCTATATTGTTCATATGATTTCAACAATAAGATATTTAACAGAAAAAAAGAAAAGAACTAAGAAAAAATAAAATTTAACCATCCTTAAAGGATGGTTTTTTATTGAAATAAATATTAGAATAAACTATAATTAAAGAGTAATTAAATAATTCGGGGAAGGAGGGTTATATTATGGCAAAGAAAAGTAATAATAACACTGTTAAATTATTAGTTATGTGCGCTGAAATTGTTTTAGCTTTAGTTGCAGTAATTTTATTAATTGCTACTCCAGCTGTAACATATACAATGTCTTCAGGCTTATTAGGCTCTAAAACAACTTATACAGTTGCTGGTGCTGCTGCAATTTTCGGTTCAAAAGATCCAGAATATGCTTTAACTTGGGCAGGCTTATTATCATTTATTTTTGTTGCATGTGCATTAGTGATTTTACTAGTATTGTGCTGCTTAACATTAGCAAAGAAGAAATTCGCTTTAGCTGGTATTTGTAAGTTTGTTGCTGCAGGCTTATTAATCGTTGCTGGTGTATTTGTATTCTTTGAAGTTGCTGCATTTAAAGCTGCAAACGGTGATGCTTCATTCTCTTGGGGTAGCATTGCAAATGCAACTTATGCATTAGGTGCTGGTTGGTTAATTTCTGGTATCTTATCAATTGTTGCTGGTGGCTTATCATGCGCAGAAGCATTCTTAAAGAAGTAATAAGAACTTAGCTTACCTTATGGTAAGCTTTTTCTTTTCTTCTAAAACATTTTCATAAAAAAATCATTAAAATCACACAATTTAATGTTATAATTAGAATACTTAGGAGTGATTATAAATGAGAAAAAAAGCTATATTTTCTTTTTTATTAATTTTAATTTCATATTTATGTTTATCATCTTGTTTTAAAATTGATTCTAATATTTCTAGAACAATTAGATCAAATATATATAAGGGCAGTTTAGCATCAAGTGGAAATTTTACTACTTATTTTTTAAAGAATAAAGGTGATGTACCTTATATTGATTTTGTTGATTTAACTGAAAGCATTGTTTCAAGAGAAATAACTAAAGATGAAAAAACAACAAATGGTTATAAAGTATCAAGAATTGATAATGGTGCATATTTAATTGTTGATGCAGAATTAGATACTATTTATTTTTCAAACTATGAAGCTTTTATTTCTAAAAATAAATCAGAAACTGCTTTTGATGCCAAATCATCAACATATATTTATTCTAAAACAAATTCTAAAGAAGAAATAGAAAATAAAGAAGTTACATTTGATTTATCTAAATATAATATTGATATAGTTTTATCAATGGAAGTTGTCTATGTTCCATATCAGGTATATGATACATTAATTTTATCTCAATTTGATGTAAGCTTAGCTTTTAATGGTAATGATTATTATTATGTTTCAAATTCTAATTATTTTACAGTACGTAATTATTATGGAGCATATTTTTCAGGAAGAAGCCAATCTGGTGTAAGAAGTACTGAAATGGCTAATTTTACATATAATCATTTAATGTTTGCCTTAGATAATTTTTTAGGAATTAAAGAATCAAGAGATATTGCAAGCTTTGATGAATTATGTTCAAAAGAAGGTTTAAAGGATGATTTATTAAATACATCATCTGAAACATTCAATAAAGCCTTAAATAATTTGATTTATACATATTTAGATGATGGTCATTCAAGCTTTGTTGTTTCATCTAATTATTTAAAATATGATGTTAAAGCTGATGCTAAATATTCAGATTCTTATATTGGTTTAAGACGTCAAGCCTTGAAGGAAAACTATAATAGCTTATCTTTAATAAAGGATGCCAATGGTCGTTTTTCTTATTCTAATAATGTTTATAATGATTCAGGAAATACTTTAGTTATTTCCATTAATTCATTTAATTTCCCATCAAATGATTATTATCAAAGTGCACCAAATTATAATACTTATGCAAATGATTCATTTGCGATTATGTATTATGCTTTTAATAATAAAATTCCAGAATTAGAATCTAGATATGGCACTAAGATAACTAATATAGTCATTGATGTAACCTTAAATGGTGGAGGCTATGTTGATGATTGTTTAGGCCTTTTAGGATTCTTATCAAATAATTATTATGTTGAATATGAAAATTCAGCATCTAAAGATATTTCAAAGGCTTATTATTCAGTTGATACAAACCTAGATGGTAAATTTGATGAATTAGATTCATATAAAGATAAATATAATTTCTATATTTTAACATCTAATTATTCATTTTCTTGTGCTAATATGCTTGCAACCATTGCTAAAGAACAAAATCTTGCAACTATTTTAGGAGAAGAAACAGGTGGCGGAGGATCAATTGTTTATAATCTATGCTTAGGCGATTCAACTTCAATTAATATTTCAGGATGTCATTCATTGATTTATAGAGATAGTAATGATAAGCTTTGTTATTCTGAAAATAAGATAACACCTGATTATGAATTATCTAGAATGTATTTTTATAATGCTAAATTTTTAAATGGCTATATAAATTCTTTATAGTAATTTTATATTAAAATATCAATTGCGATATGAAAAATATCGCAATTTTTTCTTGATTTTATAATAAATATGAGTATAATATTTTTGTTGCATATTAAACAATCTTTAAAAGGAGGCTTATATATGTTTAAACATGTTGGAGATAGAATAAATAAACTTAGCTATAAGATAAAACGAGAAATTTCAAAGCTTCCTTCAATCCAAAAGATTGATGAAGTTTCTGCAACAAATGGTTTTATACTTATGTATATTTATGATTCAAAAGAAGATGTATTTCAAAAGGATATTGAAAACCATTTTGGAATGACTCGTTCAACTGCATCAAGGGTAATTTCTTTGATGGAACAAAAAAATCTTTTAACAAGAGAAAGTGTCTTAAATGATCATAGACTTAAAAAATTAACTTTAACCGATAAATCTAAACCTTTATGCGTTGAGGTTAAAGGTGAATTAAAAGAATTTGAAAAAAGATTATGTAATGGTGTAGATTTGGATTATTTAATAAAGGAATTAGATTTAATTAATCTAAATTTAAATGGAGGTAAATCAAATGATTAAGATTTTATTAAAAAGCTTAAGAGAATATAAAAAGGCAACAATAGTAACTCCTATTTTTATTGTTCTTGAAGTTGTATGTGAAGTAATTATTCCTTTTTTAACAAAAGAATTAGTTACAGAATTACAAGTTAATGGTTCTGGTATAGCAAATGGTGATATTAAAAAGTTTTCATTATTATGTGTATCTTTAGTTATAATTGCGATGCTTGGCTTAGTATTTGGCTTTTTAGCTGCTAAATATGCAGCTGAAGCTCAATCTGGTTTAGCTAAGAATTTAAGAAAAGATATGTATTATAAGATTCAAGAATTTTCATTTGAAAATATTGATAAATTTTCAGCATCAAGCTTAGTTACAAGAATGACTACTGATGTTGCGAATGTACAAATGGCATATGGTATGGTAATAAGAAGCTTAGTAAGAAGCCCATTAATGGTTATTTTTTCAACTATAATGTGTTTCTTAGTTAATCCAACTCTTGCTTGGATTTATGTTGCATTAATTCCAGTTGTAATTATTTTATTTGGATTAATTATTAAATTTGCAATGCCTTTATTTACTAAATTATTCCCTAAATATGATAATTTAAATGAATCTGTTCAAGAAAATATTAACGGAATTAGAGTTGTTAAAAATTATGTTAGAGATGATTATGAAAAAGAAAAATTTGCTAAAGCATCAGGTGAATTAAAAGTAGGATTTATTAAAGCAGAAAGAATTGTTGCATTAAATGGTCCTGTTTTAAATTTAGCAATTCATATTGCAGTATTCTTTTCAGCAATTGGTGGTGCAATAATTATTACTAAAACTAATGGTAATGAAATGGAAATTGGTGGATTACAAGCTTTAATTCAATATGGTATTCAAATTTTAATGTCTTTAATGTTTTTATCATTTGTAACTGTTATGGTATCTATGGCTATGGCTGCCGCAAGAAGAATTACAGATGTTTTAGTTGAAGAGCCTTCAATTAAAAATCCTTCAAATCCTATCTATGATGTACCAAATGGTGATATTGAATTTAAGAATGTTTCATTTAAATATTCTAAAACTGCAGAATTTGATGCATTGTCAAATATTAATTTAAAAATTAAATCAGGTCAAACAGTAGGTATTATTGGTGGTACAGGTTCTAGTAAAACTACATTAGTTAATTTAATTTCAAGATTATATGATGTAACTGATGGTGAATTATTAGTTGGTGGAATTAATGTTAAGGAGTATGATTTAAAAACATTAAGAGATAAAGTATCTGTTGTTTTACAAAAAAATGTATTATTCTCAGGTACTATTAAAGAAAATTTAAGATGGGGTAATCCTAATGCTACTGATGAAGAAATTTATCATGTTTGTAGAATAGCTTGTGCTGACGAATTTGTAGAAAAGCTAGAAGAAGGATATGATAAATACATTGAACAAGGTGGTTCAAATGTATCTGGTGGTCAAAAACAAAGATTATGTATTGCAAGAGCATTACTTAAAAACCCAAAAATAATTATTTTAGATGATTCAACATCAGCAGTTGATACAAAAACTGATGCAATAATAAGAAAAGGATTTAAAGAGGATTTACCTAATACAACAAAAATTATTATTGCTCAAAGATTATCATCAGTTGAAAATGCTGATTTAATTATTGTTATGGATAATGGTAAGATAAATGGCATTGGTACTAGTGAAGAATTATTAAAGAATAATGCTATCTATCAAGAAATATATGATATACAAATGAAAAATGTTGCAAAGGAGGTTGAAGCATAATGGCAGCTCCAAGAGGCGTAAAGGCTAAATTAACAAAAGAAAATTTAAAAACACTTCCTAAATTAATAAAGTATTTATTCAAATATTATAAATGGCAAATGATTTTAGTATTTTTCTTATTAACTATTGTTACTGTTTCAACTACAGCAGCTTCAATCTTTTTACCTATTATTATTAATACAATTAGTGCAACAGACCCTGTAACAAAAGAAACTACAATTTTTGCTTTTGATGTTGTTAAAGATCAATTAACTGGTATTGCAATTGCTTTAGGTACTTTATATGTATTAGGTTTAATTGCATCATTGCTATATACACAAATAATGGCATTTGTAGGTCAAGGATTCTTAGATAAATTAAGACGTGATATGTTTAATAAGATGGAATCACTTCCTATTTCATATTTTGATAGAACACCTCATGGTGATATTATGTCAAGATATACAAATGATGTTGATGCTATAAGACAATTTGTATCTCAAACATTAATTCAAGCTTATCAAGCTTTATTAACAATTATTTTTGTTGTATTTATGATGTTATATTATTCAGTATGGCTTGCTTTAATTGCATTTGTTGGTGTATTTGTTGTAACAAGAATTATAAAGCATATTGGTGGAAATTCTGCTAAATATTTTATGAAGCAACAAATGACTACAGGTGCTGTTGAAGGCTATATTGAAGAAATGATGAATGGTCAAAAGGTTGTTAAGGTATTTAATCATGAAGAAGAATCTAAAGCTAAATTCAATGAATTAAATGATAATTTATATAATGATGCTAAAAATGCCAATTATTATGGAAATATTTTAATGCCTATTTTAAATAATTTTGGTAATTTATTATATATTTTAATTACTATTATTGGTGTTGTTTTATTTGCATTAAATGCTTGGAATTTATCAATTGGTAGATTATTTGATTCAACTTATGCCTATGTTGGAATTGCAACAATTGTCGTATTTTTAGGTATGACAAAGCAATTAACTCAAACAATTGCAAACGTAAGCCAACAAATGTCTATGATTGCTATGGCTATGGCTGGTGCAGCAAGAATCTTTAATTTAATGGAACAAACTCCTGAATTAGATGAAGGCTATGTAACTTTAGTTCAAATGAAAGAAGAAAATGGAAAATTAGTTGAAACAACTGAAAGAACACATCATTGGGCTTGGAAATATCAACATAAGTCTTCTGATAAGCTAGAATATGTAGAATTAAAAGGTGATATTTTACTTGATAATGTTGATTTTGGTTATTATGAGGATAAGATTGTTTTACATAATATAGATATTTATGCTCATCCAGGTCAACAAATCGCTTTAGTTGGTGCAACAGGTGCTGGTAAGACAACTATTACAAATTTAATTAATAGATTCTATGATTTAGCAGATGGTAAGGTTAGATATGATGGAATCAATATTAATAAAATTAAAAAAGCTGATTTAAGAAAATCATTAGCTATAGTTTTACAAGAAACAAATTTATTTACAGGAACTGTAATGGAAAATATTAGATATGGTAGACTTGATGCTACTGATGAAGAGGTTATTGAAGCATCAAAGATTGCTAATGCTTATGATTTTATTACAAGACTTCCTGATGGATTTAATACAATGCTAACTCATAATGGCGCAAATCTATCTCAAGGTCAAAGACAATTAATTGCCATCGCAAGAGCTGCATGTGCTGATGCTCCTGTTATGATATTAGATGAAGCAACATCTTCAATTGATACAAGAACTGAAGCTTTAGTTCAAGCTGGTATGGATAAGCTTATGGAAGGAAGAACAGTATTTGTTATTGCTCATAGATTATCAACAGTAAGAAATTCAGATTGTATTATGGTATTAGATAAAGGTAGAATAATTGAAAGAGGTACTCATGATGATTTACTTGCTAAAAAAGGTACTTATTATCAATTATATACTGGTGCATTTGAATTAGAATAATTATTAGGACTGCAAAATTGCAGTCCTTTTTAATTGTTTACAATCTAATTATTTATTTGTATAATAAATTTGGTGATTAATTATGAATATTAAAGTAAGATATTTTTCAGCATCAGGAAATACTAAAAAAATAGCTGATGCAATTGCAGAAGGATTAAATATTGAAGCAATCTCAATTAAAGATGAACCTGAATTAAAAGAACATACTGATTTGTTATTTTTAGGTGGTGCTCCTTATGCAAATATAATGGCAAAGCCATTAAAAGAATATGCTTTAAATATAAAAAAAGAAGATGTTGATAAAATAGTTTTATTCACAACATCTAATTGGTCAAGAAGAACTGTTAGAGCTTTAAAAAAGATATTTAAAGAAAAAGGTATATTTGTATATGATAAATATTTTTATGCACATATGCTAAGAATTAAAAAAAGAATTCCAAAAGCTAAAGAATTTGGTAAACAATTTGTAGATTAATAGATGCCTCTAGGCATCTTTTTTTAAAAAATGATAGATTTACTTTATTTTATATCTGTATTATAATTAAATTAGTGGTTAACAATAAAAAAGGAGATATATATAGTATGAAAAAATTTGTTTGTAAAGTATGTGGAGTAGTATTTGAAGCTGAAAGTTTAGAAAAGGCAGTTTGTCCAAAATGTAAAGCAAAAGCACCAAAGGTTGAAGAATATAAGGAAGAAAGTAAAAATAAATATGCTGGTACTCAAACTGAAAAGAACCTAGAAGCAGCTTTTGCAGGAGAATCTCAAGCAAGAAATAAATATACTTATTTTGCTTCAGTTGCAAAAAAAGAAGGCTATGAGCAAATTGCTGAATTATTTTTAAAAACAGCTGATAATGAAAAAGAACATGCCAAAATGTGGTTTAAGGAATTAAATGGTATTGGTGATACTAAAGCTAATTTAAAAGCTGCAGCTGATGGTGAAAATTATGAATGGACTGATATGTATGAAGGATTTGCTAAAACAGCTGAAGAAGAAGGCTTCTATGAATTAGCTAAGAAATTTAGATTGGTTGCTGCAATTGAAAAGCGCCATGAAGAAAGATATAGAGCTTTACTTAAAAATGTAGAGACTATGCAAGTCTTTGAAAAATCTGAAGTAAAGATTTGGGAATGCAGAAATTGTGGTCATATTGTTATTGGTACAAAAGCACCCGATGTATGTCCTACATGTAATCATCCTCAAAGCTATTTTGAAATTCATATGGATAATTTCTAACAATTTAAAAGGCATTTTTATGCCTTTTTTCTTTATTAGATATTAAAATATAAAGTTTGTTGCACTTTTGTTGCAGGTGATTTGATAGAATTTAGATAGGGAAGTTAATTTTATAAATAAAAAGGAGAATTATAATTATGAAAAAAGCTTTATTATTGTTAGCATTACCATTATTATTTGTTGCAGCATGTGATAGTAATAATACAAATTCAGGTACAACACCAAAAACTGATCCTACACCATCAACTGATCCAGAACCATCAACACCTGTTGCCACAACTACTTATATGACAACAATTAATGAGGGTGAAATTTATTTTGATTTTAATTTAACAACAGCTATTGAAGGCTTAAAGATTAAATCAGAAACAAAGGATTATGTAGCTGGTAAACAAGCATTTGAGAAGAATGCTAAATTTACATTTGAAGGAACACCTACTGTTAAGTATAACCTTTATGAGGCGATTGAATCTGGTGGAGTTTATCAATCAGCAAAAAAAGAAGGAATTAGTACAGAAGGCTTAAAGGATATGGTTGAACGACATTTAAACGCATACTCTAAATTAAGCGGTAATTATAGAATCTATTTCTGTATAACAGATACAGCTCAAGGATGGAGTAAGACAATTCCTGGTGTAAATGATATTATTACTAAGTTTTAATATTTAAAAAAGATATATTAAAGAAAGCTTTCACTAGCTTTCTTTTTTCTTTTTTAGAAGAAATTAACTACTTTACTTTAATATTAAAATTTAGTATAATTGAAAAGGATTTTAAAAGTGTTGATACCATCCGTAGTAGAATGTATGGATTATAGAGAATTGTTGGTTGGTGAAAAACAATAGAAGTCGTCTACTTGAATCAATGGTGTAGCTGATAAGAGGATAAGTCTTATCCGTATTCTTGCGTTAAAAGATAATTGAGCGCTATATTTTATAATAAATATAGAACTAAGGTGGTACCGCGGAACTTTCGTCCTTAGAGATTAAATCTTTAAGGACTTTTTTTATGGAGGAATAGAAAATGAAAGATTACAAAGATACCTTATTTATGGGAAAATCTAATTTTGAAATGAGAGGAAATTTAACTAATAAAGAACCTCAAATTCAAGAAAATTGGGAAAAGATTGACCTATATAACAAGGTAATTAGAAAAAATGAAGGCAAAAGAGAGTACACATTACATGATGGTCCTCCTTATGCAAATGGTGATATCCATTTAGGACATGCCTTAAATAAAATTTTAAAGGATTTTGTTGTAAGATATTACAACATGAATGGTTATAAATCAGTATATATTCCTGGTTGGGATACACATGGTCTTCCTATTGAAAATGCTCTTCAAAAAAGTGGCGTTTCAAGAAAGGATAAGCCAATTGTTGAATTTAGAAAGCTATGTGAAGAATATGCATATAAGCAAGTAGAAAGACAAAAGGCTGGTTTTAAGAGATTAGGTGTATTAGGTGATTTTGATAATCCATATATTACATTAACAAAGGATTTTGAAGCTGATCAAATTAGAGTATTTGCTAAAATGGCTGAAAAAGGCTTAATTTATAAAGGATTAAAGCCTGTTTATTGGTCTCCATCATCAGAATCAGCTTTAGCAGAAGCCGAAATCGAATATAAGGATATTACATCTAAAGCAATTTATTTTAAATTCCCAATTGTAAATGCAGATGATGAATTTAAGGATGCAGCTTATATGGTATGGACAACTACACCTTGGACATTACCTTGTAATTTAGCTGTTGCTGCAGGTCCTGAGATTAATTATGTTTTATTTAATTCTAATAAAGGTAAGATGGTTTGTGCTGCTGACCTTTTAGAAAGTTTAACTAAGAAGTTAGGATTAGAAAATGTAGAAGTAATTAAGTATGTATATGGTACTGATTTAACTAAGTATCAATATAAGCATCCATTATATGATAGAGTATCTCCAACTATTAATGCTGATTATGTAACAACAACAGATGGTACTGGTTTTGTTCATATCGCTCCAGGTTATGGTGAAGAAGACTATTTAGCTGGTAAGCAATATGGTTTAGATATTATGGTTGCTGTAGATTCTAAGGGTTACCAAACTGAAAAAGCTGGAAAATATGCTGGACTTTTCTATGATGAATCAGAAGATTATATTATTAATGATTTAAAGGAATGTGGTTCTTTATTATTATTAGATCCTATCACTCACTCATATCCTCATGACTGGAGAACTAAAAAGCCAGTTATTTTTAGAGCAACACCACAATGGTTTGCATCTATTGACCCAATTAAGGATGAAATTTTAAATGCAATTAAAAATGTTAATTGGAATCCTAAATGGGGTGAGGTAAGAATCTCTAATATGATTCGTGATAGACATGATTGGTGTATTTCACGTCAACGTGCTTGGGGTGTACCTATCCCAGTATTCTATGCAGAAGATGGAACTGAAATTTTAGACCAAAAGGTTTTAGCACATGTAGCTGATTTATTCAGTAAATATGGTTCAAATGTTTGGTTTGAGCGTGAAGCAAAGGATTTACTTCCTGAAGGATATACAAATTCACATTCTCCAAATGGTAAATTCACAAAGGAAAATGATATCATGGATGTATGGTTCGATTCAGGATCATCATATATGCTATTAAATAGAAGAGGATTAAAATATCCTGCTGATTTATACTTAGAAGGTTCTGACCAATATAGAGGTTGGTTCAATTCAAGTGTAATTACAGCTGTTGCAACAACTGGTGTTGCACCTTATAAGACAGTTTTATCTCATGGCTTTACATTAGATGGTCAAGGAAGAAAAATGTCTAAATCTTTAGGTAATACAGTAGACCCAATTAAGGTATGTAATCAATCAGGTGCTGATATTCTTCGTTTATGGGTTGCATCTGTTGAATATAGAGCTGATATGCCTTTAAGTCAAGATATTTTAAAACAAGTTTCTGAATCTTATAGAAAGATTAGAAATACATTAAGATTCTTATTATCAAATACATCTGATTTTGATCCTAAGAATGCTTTACCTTATGAAAAATTAGAAGCTGTAGATAAATATATGCATATTAAGCTTCAAGAATTTATTGCTGAAATCCATAAGAATTATGAAAACTTTGATTTCGGTGAAATTTATAGAAATGTAAATGCTTATATTGCTAATACATTATCTGCATTCTATCTAGATTTCACAAAGGATATTTTATATATTGAAGATCCAAAATCTAATAAGAGATTATCTTGTCAAACAGTATTTGCTGAAATTATTGATGCTATAATTAAATTATTAGCACCAATCTTACCTCATACAATGAGTGAAGCATATAATACATTATCTTATAAGACTGAAGAAGATGTATATCTATGTGATATGCCAAAGGCAGAAGCTAATTTAGATAAGGAATTAGAAGCTCAATTTGATGAATTCATGAAATATCGTGATGAAATCTTAAAGGCTTTAGAAGATGCAAGAGCTAATAAGGTTATCGGTAAGAGCTTCAATGCTAAATTAACTATTACTTTAGATGAAAAGGCAGCTAAGGTATTTAATCCAATTAAGGATTCAGCAGCTCAATTATTAATTGTTTCTCAATTAGAATTTAAGGAAGGTTCTAAGTTTGAGGTTAATGTTGAAGCAGCACAAGGTGAAACATGTGCTAGATGCTGGATGATTGTGCCAAAAGTTGATGAAGATGAACTTTGTCCAAGATGTAAAAAAATCCTTAATTTAAGGGGTTAAGATTTTTGACAATATGTTAAAAATTTGCTAAAATAAATAAAAATAGCGATTTGTTTAAAAAAGGGCGGTGATTGAATATGGACTTTAGGTTATATTTCCTTAAAGAAGGTACTAGAACATATGAAAAAAGTGATTTAATTACTTATTTCAAATCTAATTCTAATATTACTTCACAAATGGAAGGTGACAATAGAGTTTATACATTCCATCACCCCATTTTAAATTTTGAGGCACGTTTTGTTATGACATCTATTTCTTGTGTACCAAGATTAGAGCGTCTAGACCCAAAATATTTTGATGTTAATTTTATGCTTGAATTTAATATTTTACTTCCTACATATTCAGCTGAAATTGTATTTGATATTGTAGAAGATTTAATTAAGATATTTAAATTCTATGTTTATAATGAAGCATATCAAGATGTTGTTCCTTTTAGAAGATCTTTTATGATTAAAACATTTGAATCATGGAAGAGAGCCTATAAGGATGATAATGAGGATGAAATTGCTAAATATAATCGTCTTGACCCTCAAACTTTAACCCAAGTTTATAATTATTTATTAAGACAAAAGAAGCTTGAATTATTCTTAGATCCTAAAATTGTTATTTCAAATTATTATTTTTTACATACAGAACGTTCAAGAACTGCCTTTGTTGCAATAAAATGGGATGGTCAATCAGAATTTATTTTACCACCAGCTGTAGATATTTTATATTTAGATGATGGTAAATTTAAGCAATATTATCCTATGTCTGAAGTTTTACAAAAAACAGATAAGCTATTTAAACCAATTGATGGTTATGGCGTTATTCAATTAATGGATGCCAAAAATTTAAAAAAATTCCATAAGATATTAACAAAAGATAAATTCGCACCACTTACTGCTGAATTAAAATTCTTATCTATGGATAATATATTAGATATTTAAGAGGTATTTATGAAAAAATCAAAATATATTGATCACACTTTATTAAAAGCAACAGCAACTTATGATGAAATTTTAAAGCTTTGTACAGAAGCAAAGCAATATGATTTTGCATCAGTTTGCGTAAATCCAGCAAATGTTACATTTGCTCATCAATTATTAGAAGGTACAGATGTTAAGGTTTGTACAGTTATTGGCTTCCCTTTAGGAGCAAATACACCTGCTGTAAAGGCATTTGAAACAACAGATGCTATTACAAATGGTGCTGATGAAGTTGATATGGTTATTAATGTTGGTATGGCTAAAGCTCATAATTGGGATGCAGTTTATGAAGACATTAAAGCTGTAGTTGATGCTGCAAATGGTGTTTTAGTAAAGGTTATTATTGAAACATGCTATTTAACAGATGAAGAAAAGGTTGAAGTATGTAAGCTTGCTGTTAAGGCTGGAGCTGATTTTGTTAAGACATCTACTGGTTTCGGTACAGGTGGAGCAACAAAAGAAGATGTAGCTTTAATGTTTAAGGCTGTAGATGGAAAAGCTTCAGTAAAGGCATCTGGTGGTATTAGAGATGCTAAAACTTTCGAAGAAATGATTAAAGCTGGTGCTACAAGAATTGGATGTAGCGCTGGTGTTAAAATTATGGAGGATTCAAATGAGTAATATTCCTACACCACATAATAGTTGCGATGATGCATCAAAAATCGCTAAGGTAGTATTAATGCCTGGTGATCCATTAAGAGCTAAATATATTGCTGATAATTATTTAACTGATGTTGAACAATTCAACCATATTAGAAATATTTATGGTTATACAGGCTTATATAATGGAAAAAGAATTTCAATTATGGCATCAGGTATGGGTCAAGCATCAATTTCTGTATATGCATATGAATTATTTAAATTCTATGATGTAGATACAATTGTAAGAATTGGTACTGCAGGAAGCTATGATGAAAAGATTAAGACTATGGATACAGTTTTAGTAACTAGTGCATATTCTGAATCTACATTAGCTAAGGTTGCTTATGGTTTTAAAAATCATGTTGCAAAACCAAGCTTAAAAATCAATAATAAATTAGAAAAGATTGCAAATGAATTAAATATTCCTTTAAAGAAGGCTAGATGCCATTCTTCAGATGCATTCTATTCTACACAACCAGATTACTGGAAAACAGTAAGAGATGAACATGAATGTCAATTAGTTGAAATGGAAAGCTTCGCATTATTCCAAGCTGCAAAGGCAACAGGAAAGAATGCTGCTTGTCTTTTAACTATTTCTGATTCATTTGTTTCTAGTGATTATGTTGACCCACAGGTTAGACAAACTGGTTTAAACAATATGTTTAAAATTGCTTTAGGATTAGCAAGTAAGAAATAAAAAATAAAGGGCTCTTAAGGGGCCCTTTTAAAAAGGAGAAGACAATGGATTTTTTATTACAAACTAATAAATTTCATAAAATTGTTTTTATAAAACAATATTTTAGAAAAATTAATCCAGCTGAACAAACAATAAGAAATCTATTGTGCTATTATTTATCACTTGCTTGCCAAAAATATGACACAATAGAAAAGCTTGATTATTTTTTATCAATGTCATACGATTTAAAATCAAGTGTTGGCTTATCTACCTTTGGTAATTATTCAATTATTACATATTCTTTATCAGCTATAGATTCAAAATATTTAACAGATGAAAAATATAATCTAAATTTTTTAGAAGAAGCATTTAATGATTTAATAAAGCCTGTAATTAAAAATAATAAATTTGATAAAAAAATATTTAATAAAGCCAAAGAATTTTATGCATCAAATTTATTATATGAATCTGAAAATGAAGATAAAAATGCTTATGATGGTTTAATTGATGCTTATTTTTCATCTACAATAAGAAATTTTAAATCAACAGGAGATATAAAAGAATTAGAAAATATAACAATTGATGATTTATATAATTATTATTTAACAATTTTAAATGATGAAAAAATCTCTTATGTAACAGGAGATGTAAAAGGCTTAAAAGCCATTAATAATTCAACTTTAAAAATTAAAAATGATTACTTCTTTAAGGAAAGATCAAATTCACTTGATTATATTCATGATGAGGCAAACACAAAACAAGCTCATTTATTTATAGTTTATGATCCATTTATATTTTCAGATTCCAAATTAAGCCAAGCATTAATGCTTATAAATAATCATTTTGGTTCTGCATCTAATTCTAAATTATTTACTGAAATAAGAGAAAAATTAGGATTATGCTATTCTATTTCATCTTCATATTTAGGTGCATCAGGAATAATAATTGTTTCTGCCATAATAAATAAAATAAATGAGAAGAAGGTAATATCTGAAATAGATAATATTTTTGCTCATTTATTAGATGATTTTAATTTAGAAGAGAAAAAAAAATATTATAAAATGTATTATAAGGATAAATTTGATTATATTCATACAATCTATTCAGAATTTATTAATGAAAATTATTTTATAAATACTCCAACAATTAAGGATGATTTAAAAATAGTTGATGAATTAACATTAGAAGATATTAAAAAGGCTCATAGCCTTATGAAGAAAACCTTAGTTTATGTTTATGGAGGCGATGATTTTGAATAACTTTTATAAGCATAAAGCAATAAATGGTATGGAATGCTATTTAATTAAAAAGGAAGGCTTTAAAAAAAGCTATTGTGGAATAGGAACTAAATTTGGTGGAAATAATTTAAAATATAAAATAGATGATAAAATTTATAATTTAAAGCCAGGTATAGCTCATTTTATTGAGCATAAGCTATTTGCTCAAAAAGATGGAACAGATGCTTTTAATACATTTACAAAGTTAAATTCATCAGCTAATGCTTATACATCAAATGATAAAACAGTTTATTATTTTACAACAAATGATGATTTAAAAAAGCCTTTAGCTTTACTTTTAGATATGTATTATAATCCTTATTTTACAAATTCTAATGTTGAATCTGAAAAGGATATAATTATATCAGAATTAAATATGAATTTAGATGATATAGGATATGTTTATAATGAAAAAATATTAAATGAATTATATCCTAATGATGATTATTCTAAAATGATTTTAGGAGAAGAATCAGATATTAAGTCTATAACAAAAGATGATTTATATGAAGCCTATAATATATTTTATTCTCCTTTAAATACAATTTTATATGTTGTTGCTGATATAGAGCCTGATTTATTATTTAGCTTTATAGATAGCAAATTAAAAAATAATTCTAAAAATGAATTTAAGGCTATTAAATTATCTAATGTTTCAAGTGTTAAACCTAATAATGAAATTTATTATTTTAAAGATGATAGAATATCTCAAACAGAATTAATAATTAATTTAAGAATGGATGATGTTACCAATAAAGATCCTATTTCATGTGAATTATTATTAGGTGTATTTGAAGCATTATTAAATGTATCTAGTAAATTATATAAAAAGCTTGATAAAAAAGGATTGCTTTTAAATGATGTTCATTTTAATGTAAATACATCAGCTGAAACATCATTTATAATGCTAACATTTACAACAAATGAACCTTTAAAAATTATTAAAATTATGAAACATGAACTTAAGCATTTAAGCTTTAAAAAGCTAAAAGAAGAATTCATTGAAATATATTTTAGACATTTAAAGGCTCAAGCTATATCTGATATGGATTTAATTTATTCACTAGGTGATAAAGCTTTATCATTAGCTTTAGAAGATATTAATTATTTTGATATGAATGAATTATTAATTAATTTAAAACCTAAAGATATATCAAAATATATTGAATCTATTAAAAATTCTAAGGTTTTAGCAACGATTTCTACAAAAAATTAAAATTGTGCAAAAAAGCTCTATTTTAGAGCTTTTTTATTTTTTTATTAAAAAAATTAAGATTAAATTTTATTTATAATTTATTTCAATATCTTTTTTCCAAAATAACTAAAAAATGAATTAGTAGTTGTAAAAAATGCAATTTTTAAAAAAAATAATTTTGTGCTAATATGCTTTTTAGAAAGGAGGCTTTTATAATGTACAATTACTTCATGATAGTAGGTAGAATTCTAAATGATCCTGAAATAAGAGACGTCGGAGAAGGAAAAAAGGTAGTTAATTTATTAATTGGTATTAATAGAAGCTTTAAAAATATGGATGGTGAATATACAACTGATATTGTTAAAGTAAGCCTTTGGGAATTCTTAGCTGATTATGCATCTGATACTTTTAGAAAGGGTAGCAATGTAGGAATTAAGGGAAGAATGGTGCCTATTGAAGTAGAAATAGGGGATGGTAAAAAAGCCATTTATCATAACCTAGTAGGAGAAAGAGTAATATTCAGCGATTATCCAACACCGAAGGATTTTCCAGGAAAAGATGTTACAGAAGAGGAAAGCTAGTTTACTAGCTTCTTTTTTTATTAATTCTTTGTCTTTTTAAGATATTTATTATATAATAATAAAAGATTAGATTAAAAGGATGAGTTAATATGAAACAGTATTTAGATTTATGTAAGAAAATATTAAATGAAGGCCATTGGAAGGATGATAGAACAGGTACAGGAACTTATTCTATTTTCGGTTATCAAATGCGTTTTGACTTACAAAAGGGCTTTCCTTTATTAACAACTAAAAAAGTATTTTTAAGAGGTATAATCCATGAATTATTATGGTTTATTGCAGGTGATACAAATATTAAATATCTAGTAGATAATGATGTCCATATTTGGGATGACTGGGCATATAAAAATTATACATTATCAAAAGATTATAAAGGTGAAACTATTGAAGAATTCGCAGCTAAAATTAAAGAAGCTGATAAGGATTCAGAATTTGTTAAGGTATATGGAGAATTAGGTCCTGTTTATGGAAGACAATGGAGAAACTTCAATGAAGAGGGTGTAGATCAATTAGAAAATTTAATTAATCAAATTAAAACTAATCCTAATTCAAGAAGATTAATAATTTCTGCATGGAATCCATGTGAGGTTGACCAAATGGCTTTACCTCCATGTCATTCATTTATGCAATTTTATGTAAATGAAGGTAAGCTTTCTTGCCAATTATATCAAAGATCTGCAGATGTATTTTTAGGAGTACCTTTTAATATTGCATCTTATTCATTATTTACAATGATGATTGCTCAAGTTTGTGGATTAGAAGCTGGTGAATTTATTCATACATTTGGTGATGCTCATATTTATTCAAATCACGTAGATCAAATTAATTTACAATTATCTAGAGAGCCTAGAGAATTACCTACTATGAAAATTAATCCAAATGTTAAATCAATTTATGATTTTAAGATTGATGATTTTACATTAGAAGGATACAATCCTCATGCAAGAATTAAAGGAAAGGTTGCAGTATAATTATGATTAATATGATTTGGGCAATGGATGAGGAAAATATCATAGGCTATAAAAATAGAATTCCTTGGCATTGCAAAGAAGATTTATTATATTATAAGGAGCATACAAAGGGTAAAACTGTTGTCATGGGTGAAGCAACATATTATTCTTTAAAAGGCTATTATAAGGATAAACCATTACCATATGGAAAGATTTATGTTGCATCAATTAATGATATTAAATTAGATGATGCAGAAGTTGTATCTGATTTAGTTCAATTTTTAAAGAATTTTAAGGATGAACTTTGGGTTTGTGGTGGTGCAACAATTTATAAATTAAGCCTACCTTATGCTGATAGATTATATATATCATTTATTCAAGGAAAACATGAAGGCGATGCCTATTTTCCTCAAATAGATTATTCAAAATATAATTTAATTTTTGAAAAAAAGACAGAACAAGTAAGATATACTTGTTTTGAAAGGAAGTAATAAAATGTTTTTATTATGTTTGTTATTATTAATGACTTTAGGATTTTCATGCCTTGGCTTTTTAATTCCATTAAGTCCTTGGTTTTTCTTCTTATGGGTTCCTTTAGCATTTATATTATCTGCATTAATATTAATATTATTTGCAGTATTCTTTGTAATTATATCTGCTAAAACAAAACCAAATGGTAAATTCAAGCATTTTGTTTTAAGAACATATTTACGTTTTAGCTTAATTTTATTAAGAACACCTTTAAAGATTCATGGAAAAGAAAACTTGCCAAAAGAAATGGGCTATACAGTTTATGGAAATCATAAATCTAATATGGATGTAATTTATGCTTATTTAGCAGCAACAGGTGCTCCTACTGCCTTAGGTAAAAAATCATTATTCCAAAATTGGTTTTTAAAGGATTTAGGTGAAGGATTTCAAGCATTACCAATTGATAGAGAAAATGATAGAGAAGCCATTAAATCAATTTTAAAAGCCATTAAAAATATTAAAGATTATAAATTAAATTATATAATCTTCCCTGAAGGTGGAGTAAAATCTAGAGATACAGAAGAAATGGTTAACTTAAGAGCTGGAGCTTATAAGGTTGCTGTAAAAGCAAATGCGCCAATTGTTCCTATGTGTATTTTAGGTTCTTCAAAATTAAAAGATAAAAAATGGTACCAAAAATCAAAAATAGAATTATATTTATTAAAGCCATTAATGCCAGAAGATTATAAAGATTTAAACACAACTGAAATTGGTCATTTAGTTGAACAACAAATTAATGAGTGTGTAGCTTTACATGAAAAAAATTAAGATTATAAATTCATTAAATAAACAAATATTAATTCCAGGATTAGTTTTATTAGCATTTGTTTTATTAATTTTTGGTTTTTCATTTTTAATGTTTGGAGTATATAAAAATAATCATAAATTTATTTATACAGCATTAGCTTTTATTATTACATCAACAGCTATTTATTCATGCTTAATAATTTATGGCTTAGTCTATTATTTTAAGAAAAGGAGATAACTATGGACGATATAGTACTTACTATAATAATTGTCTTTGCAATATTAGTTTTCTTAATTTCAGTTATAATTATCTCATATAATGTTTTTAGAAAATGGCGTATTTCAAAGATGTTTTTTGATTGTGATAAGGTATTACAATCTTTAATAGATCCTAAAAATTCAAATGAATATAAGATTCAAAGAATTACATCTAAAGAGCCATATGATTATATTTTTAAAACTCCATTGCATAATTATTACATACAGGTTGTTCCTAATTTTGGAACATATGAAATATGTATTAATAATTCAATTAAATGGCAAATTAGAAAATCTTTTAATGATAATTCAATGAATTTTGTTTCAAATGTTGATAAATTAATGCGTTTAGATATAGATGATCCTAAAGCCAAAAAGCTTTATATAATCTATCCTAACGCAACTTCATTATTAAAATACATTAATGAATGTGAAATGATATTTGTTAGACCTGAAACTGATGTTTATGGGACTAATGTTATTCCTTATGCAGGCCTTAAGGAAAAGCCTGAAATATTTGATAAGATTGATAAAATATAGGCCTGAGGCTTATATTTTATTTTTTTGGAGAAAGATATGTACGATAATAATTTATTAGAACTAAATAAAATAAAAGCTTTACTTGCTAATTTCTGTAAATCAGATTATGCTAAGGATAAAGCATTAAAATTAGATATACCAGATTCTTATTTAGATATTTTAAGATTAAATAAAGAATCTAAGGAAGCTTATCAAGCTATAGTTAAATATGGAGATATTAATATTTTAAATATAAATATTATAGATTCATTAAAAAGAGCCCAAATAGGCGCAATTTTGTCTGAAAATGAGCTATTAGATATAGCATCATTAATAGATAATATTAATAATGTAATTAGATATTTTAAAACATTAGATGATATTAAGGTTGATACAACTAATTTAAAGGTTTATTTAAATGAATTAAATCCTTTAAATAATTTAAAAAATTCAATTACAATGTCAATATCACCTGACGGAAGAGTTGTTGATAACGCATCTAAAGAATTATTTATGGCAAGAAGAAATATTAATTCTTACCAAAATAAATTAAGAAGTAAGTTAAATGAATTATTAGTAACTCAAAGTGCTAAGCTATCTGATCAATTAATAGTTATTAGAAATGGAAGAATGTGCTTACCAGTTAAAATTGAATATAAAAATAGCTTTCCAGGTATAATTCATGATATTTCATCATCTCAAACAACGGCTTATATAGAGCCTGATTCTTGTGTTCAAATTTCTAATCAAATTGAATCATATCAAGCAGAAGAAAAAAGACAGGTTGCTATTATATTAAAGAATTTAACATTGCTTGTTGCTGCAGAAGATGAATCACTTTTAAAATCATTTGAAGCTTTAACAAATTTAGATTTAATATTCGCTAAAGCTTTAATGGGAAAAGAAAATGATTATGAGGAAGCTAATGTATTAAATGAACAAAAATTTAATTTAAAGCGTGCTAAGCATCCTTTAATTGATAAAGAAAAAGTAGTTCCAATTGATGTAGAATTAGGTTATAAATTTGATTCTATTATCATTACAGGACCTAATACAGGTGGTAAGACTGTTGCTTTAAAAACAGTAGGCCTTTTACATTTAATGGCTTATTTAGGCTTATTTGTTCCTGCAGATAGAGAATCATCTTTTGGCTATTTTGAAAATATATTAGTTGATATAGGTGATGAACAATCAATAGAACAATCACTTTCAACATTTTCAGCTCATATGACAAAAATAGTTAGAACATTAGATAATATTAATGATAAATCATTAGTGTTATTTGATGAATTAGGTTCAGGTACTGACCCTAAGGAAGGCTCTAGCCTTGCTGTTGCAATAATTACTTATCTTTTAAATAAAAATACAAAAGTTATCGCAACAACCCATTATTCTGAATTAAAAACATTTGCTTATAATAATTCAAAGGTATGCAATGCATCAGTTGAATTTAATGCTGATACATTAATGCCTACTTATAGATTATTATTAGGTATTCCTGGTAAATCAAACGCAATTGAAATTGCTAAAAAACTCGGATTAAAAGAAGAAATTATTTCTAAAGCCAAAGAAGAATTAGATAATAATACAACTAAATCAAGTGAATTTATGTCTAATTTAGAAACTGAATTAAATAAAATAAGACAAAAGGAAGAAGAAATTTCTAAAAAGGAAGCTTTAATTAATAAAGAATTAGAAAATGCTAAAATGGAACGTATTAAGCTTCAAAATAAAGCTGATGATATTATATCTAAAGCCAAAGATGAAGCTAATAATATTATTTTAAAAACAAAAGAAGATTCTAAAAAGCTTATTGATGAAATTAAAAATATGTCATCAATTGAATTTAAAGAACATGAAATGGCATCACTAAAGCATAAGGTTAAATCATTAGAAGAAATAGATACAGATAATTTAGATGATTATGAATTCCAAGTAGGCGATTATGTATTTATTAAATCTTATGAAAAATATGGTACTATTTCAGCTAAAAGAAAAGGTAAATTTGTTGTTAATGTAGGACAATTTGCGATGGAATTTACATCTTCTGAGCTTAAGCTTTCAGCTAAACCAAAACCAAAGCCTCAAAAGGAAACTAAATTATCTGGATATAATCCTGCATCTCATTGTGCTTTATCCTTAGATTTAAGAGGAAAAAGATATGAAGAGGTTAAGCCTTTAATGGATCAATATTTAGACCAAGCTTTACTTGCTAATTTAGAAAGTGTAACTATCATTCATGGATTTGGTACTGGTGCTATTAGAAATGCAGTTCAAGAATATTTAAAAACATGCAGCTTTGTAAAAAGCTATAGATATGGTAAAGAAGGAGAAGGATTAAACGGTGTTACCGTTGTATTCTTAAGATAATTATGAGATCAGTGCTTGTTATCGGTAATAATTATAAATTTAATAAAAATGATTTTATTGATTCATATGTCATAGGTATCGATAAGGGAGCACTTTATTGCCTTAAAAATGATATTAAAATGGATTTAGCAGTTGGTGATTTTGATTCAATTTCAAATGATGATTTTAAAGCAATAAAAAAAATAACTAAGGTTATTAAGCTAAATCCAATTAAGGATGATACAGATACAGAGCATGCCTTAAATTTAGTAAAGGATTATGATGAAATTCTAATTTTAGGCGGTATAAAGGGAAATAGAATTGAGCATTTTATTTCAATGCTTTTATATTTAAAAACTTATCCTAATTTAAAAATTAAAGATGATAATTCTTTAATATATTCAATGAATAATGATTTTATATTAAAAAAAGAAAATGAATATAAATATATTTCATTTTTCTCAATAGATAATGAATCTATTATTTCTTTAAAAGGCTTTAAATATGATTTAGATAATTATAAATTAAAGGAAAATGATCCTTTATGTATTTCAAATGAAATAATATCTGATGAAGCTTATGTAAAATTAAATGGTAGATTACTTATAATTATGTCTAAGGATGATAATATATGAAAAAGAATTTTTTTAAATTTTTATCTTTAACTATTATTACATCATTATTCATTAATTCATTTGTTATTATAGATGGTATGTTTATAGGCTCTAAGCTTGGTGATGTTGGTCTTTCAGCAATTAATCTAAGCTGGCCTATAACAGCCTTCTTACAATCAATAGGAGTAGCTTTAGGAATATCTGCTGGTATTTATATTTCAAGACTTAAAGGACTTGGAAATATAGAAGAAGCAAATAAAGCTAAATCTGGCACCTTAATATTAATTTTAATAACGTCGATTGTTTTAGGAACATTATTTTATATATTTGCAAAGCCTTTATTAATTTTATTTGGAGCAGAAGGTGATGCCTTAAAATATAGCTTAGATTATATTAAAATAATTCTTTTAGGAGCACCTTTTGAATTATTAGGAATGAGTATGCCTCAGCTATTAAAAAATAGTGATAAAATTAAATCAGCAACTTTTGCATCAATTATAGAAATTATTATTAATTTGATTTTAGATTATATATTTATTCTTGTTTTTGATTTTAATTTATGGGGTGCAGCCTTAGCATCTGTAATTTCTTTAATAGGAGCTACAATTATTTGTTTTATTTTCTATTATAAGGAATTAGAAAAGCCTTATATAGATAAAAAAATCATTAAATATTTATATTTATCTAGTATCTCACCTTTTATATTAAATTATTCATACGCATTTATTTTAATTATTACTAATTATTTATGTGTTAAATTTGGAGGTAATGAAGCAGTTGCTGCATATACATTACTTTCTTATTTGTTATATATTATTGGGGCAACAGCCCAAGCATCAGGAGATGCAATTCAGCCACTTTATTCATTTAATTCTGCAAATGGAAGTCATAAAATAAATCATCAAATGCTTTCTGGAAGCTTATTGTTTAGCTTTATATTATGTGGATTATTTGTTGTCTTATTTTATATATTTAGTAATAATTTAGAGGATTTATATAATTTATCTAGTGTTGCAAGAATTTATTATAACGATGGCTTAATATATTATTTAATAGGCTTTTTACTTACAGCCTTAACAAAGCCAGTTTGTTCTTATTTATATTCTGTAGGAGATAGATTAAGATCTAATTTATTAACTATTTTAGAGCCTTTAATTTTAACGCCTTTATTTTATTTAATATTATGCCCAGGCTTAAAATTAAATGGCTTATGGATGACATATTTATTTGCTCAAATAGGAGTATTAATTGCATCAACATTCTTTATCATAAGAAACATTAGGAGGGAAAAATTATGGACGGATTTATAATTTTAGATAAGCCAAAAGGCATAACTAGTCAAACAGCCCTAAATAAAATAAAAACAGCTCTTAATGTTAAAAAAATAGGCCATAATGGCACACTTGATCCTAACGCAACAGGAGTAATGGTTGTTGCTATAGGAAAAGCTACTAAATTAATTAAGTATTTAGATAAGCATGATAAAACATATTTAGCAACTATTGTTTTTGGTCTTGATTCAGATACATTAGATATTTGTGGCAAAATAACTAATGATATTAAAATGGAACCTTCTATAGATAATATAAAAAAGGCTTTAGATGAATTAAAAAAAGAAGAAAAACAAATTCCACCTATTACATCAGCTATTAAGGTTGATGGAATGAAGCTATATGAATATCAAAGAAAAAATATAGATGTTAATATAGAAGCAAGAGATGTTAAATTATATGATTATAGTATCGAATCTGATTTAAGATTTATTGATAATCATTATGAAATTGATATTTTATTACATGTGTCTAAAGGCTTTTATATTAGAAGCCTTGCTCGTGATTTAGGAAAAAAATTAAATGGATGTGCTATTTTAAAGGATTTAAGAAGAACTAAATCAGGAGAATTTAGCTTAAAAGATTCTATAAAAATAGAAGATGTAAATGAAAATAAAGTGATTTCTATTTTTGATATGTATAAGCTTCCGATTGTTGAAGTTAGTGATTATTTAGAAAAATTAGTATTAAATGGTGTTATGCTTGATGAAAGACAAGCAAAGCTTGATAGCCTATTTTATGTTAAAAGTAAAAGTGGTATAATAGCAATGTATGAACCAATTGAAAGATATAAATATCGATTATTAATTATATTCAGGGAGTGATATTTATGAAATCAATTTATATTAAAGATAAAAAATTTACAGGACTTCCAGAACCTGTTTGTGCAGCAATAGGTAATTTTGATGGCGTTCATTTAGGACATCAAAAGCTTATAGAAGAATGTAAGAAGCATGGATATAAATCTGCAGTATTAACCTTTTATCCTCACCCATCAGTTTTTTTAAAAAAAATTCCTAATTATCCTTTAGTAACACCTCTTGAGAAAAAAACAGATGTTATTTCTAAAATGGGAATTGATTATTTAATTGTTGTTGAGTTTAATGAAGAAATTGCTGCAATGCCAAAAGAAGAATTTATAGAAGCATTACACCAAATGAATATTAAAGCTTGCGTATGTGGATATGATTTTACATTTGCAAGAAAAGCAGAAGGAAATATTTCTGATTTAGCTAAAGAATTTGAATTTTATGAAATAAAAAAATATGTTTTAGGTGATGTTAGAGTATCTACAACATATATTAGGGAGCTTTTAGCAACAGGAAATATAGAAGAAGCTAATAAGCTTTTAGGAAGACAATTTTCAATAAGAGGAAATGTTATATACGGTCTTCAAAACGGTCGTGTATTAGGCTTTCCTACAGCAAATATCGATTATAAAAATTTCTTTTTACCTAAAAATGGAGTTTATTTTGTTAATGTTATAGTAGATGGAGAGCCTTATTTAGGTATGGCAAATATTGGTCATAATCCAACTATTGAATATCAGGATAAAATTAGACTTGAAGTAAATATTTTTGGTTTAGATGAAGATATTTATGGAGAAAATATAGAAGTATATTTTATAAAAAGAATTAGAGATGAAAAAAGATTTGAATCAAAAGAAGATTTATTAAAGCAATTAAAAATTGATAAAGCAATCAGCTTAGAATATGCTGGAGATTTAAATTATACAAAATAATAACATAAAAATAGGAGAGTAAAAATGTTAGAAATTAAGAATGTATCAAAAACCTATAAAGGATCAAATAAAAAAGCAATTGAAAATGTTAATCTAACTATTGAAGAAGGAGATATTTATGGCTTTATAGGACCAAATGGTGCTGGTAAATCTACAACAATTAAATGTGTTGTAGGTATTCATGGCTATGATGAAGGTGAAATCTATTTAGATGGAAAAACTTTAAAAGAAGATCCAATCGCCTTTAAAAAGCAAATAGCTTATGTACCAGATAATCCAGATTTATATGAGCATTTATCTGGAATAGGATATTTAGATTTTGTTGCCAATATTTATGGTGTAGGCTCTGAAAAGAATGATTTAATTGAAAAATATGCAACCCAATTTGGAATAAAAGAGCGTTTAGCTGACCCAATTAAATCATATTCTCATGGTATGAAGCAAAAGATTACAATTATTGGTGCTTTAATTCATAATCCTAAATTAATTATTCTAGATGAACCATTTGTAGGATTAGATCCAAAGGCAAGTCATGATTTAAAAGAAATTTTAAAATCATTATGTGAAAATGGAAAGATGATTTTCTTTTCATCTCATGTGCTTGAGGTTGTTGAAAAATTCTGTAATAAGATTGCAATTATAAAGGATGGTAAAATCATTGCATCAGGCTTAACTGATGAAGTAAAGGGCGAAGAATCATTAGAAGATAAATTCTTGGAGCTTTTTGAATAATGAGTGCTTTTTTTGAATTAGTAAAGGTAGATTTACAAGGTACCTTTGATAAAAGAAAATTTAAAGAAAATAAAAAAGCCCAAACCTTTCTTGCCTTCGTTTTAATTTTTGCAATTATATTTATATGCGTTTCATTTTTATATAATTTTATTTATGTAAATATGTTTAAGCTTGCAAATTTAGATCCATATATGCCAGCGATATTTTTTGCAGCATTTGCATCTATTTTTACATTTTCGACATCATTATTTAAAATAAAAGGTATATTTATTGGTAAAGATTATGATATGCTTTCAGCAATGCCTATTAAAAAAAGTCATATATTAGGCTCAAAGCTATTTAGTCTTTATATTGTTGAATTCTTATATTCAGCTATTATAATGGTTCCTAATGCAATTGTAATATTAATTGCTTATCATAATATTTTAGCAGCATTAACATCACTTTTAATGCTTATATTATTACCTGCAATACCAATGGTAATAGCATTATTATTTTCACTTTTTGCTACTTTAGTTGCCGATAGATATAAATTTGGTAATCTTATAAATGTTATTTTATATATGATTTTATTTGCAGCTATATTTTTCTTATCATTTTCTTTAAGCTTTTCATCTTCAGCAGGAGGAAGAGCAATTGAAGGAGGAGAAATAGAAGCTTTAGCGAAATCTTATACAAGCTTATATAATACTATTAAATATATGAATCCATCATTATTATTAGTAGAATTAGCTTATACTAAAAATCCATTATTTATAGTATTATTTGTTTTAGGAAATATTTTATTAGTATTATTAGTAATTTTCTTAATTGCTAAATTATTTGGCCTTGTTCACCAAGTTATCAACACATATAAATCTAATACAGTTTATGTTAAAAAGGAATTAGCCGTAAAAGGACAATTTTCTACTTTATTTAAAGCTGAATCAAAAAAATATTTTGGTTCTAAATATTATTTTATAAATACTGTATCAAGTGGTATATGTGCAATTATATTTTCAGTTTTAATTTCATTAAGCTTAAGTAGTAAGGTTAACCTAATGAGTATGGATCCAACCTTATTTGATAATATTAAGCCTTTCTTATATTTTGTTTCATTTGGTATTGTTTTTGGTGTAGGTATCCAGACACCTGCAGCTATTTCAATTTCAATTGAAGGAAATGGATTCTGGATTACAAAATCATTACCTATAAATTATAAAAAATATTTGTTTTCTAAGGTTTTATTATCATCACTAGTATTAGGATTTTGCTCTATAATTGGTTCAACAATAATGGTATCTTTAATAAGCCTTGATATATTTAGTATTATTACTATCTATTTATTACCATTATTATTTATTGTTTTTGCTTCTGAATTAGGCTTAGTAATTGATTTAAAGCATTATAAATTTGATTGGAAAAATGAAATGGATTGTGTAAAGCATTCAAGTGCATCATATATTGCTTTATTTTCAGATTGGGGAGTAATGCTTTTACTTGCAGGAGGAATGATTGGCTTTTCATTCATTAGCACTTTAGCATCTCAAATATTTGGTATTTCAATTATACTTTTAGCTTTAATCTTATTAAGTACATATATTTATAAAAATGCAGATAAATTAATTGAAAGGATTGAGTTTTAATGGAAGATAATATTGTTAAAAAAGAACCTAAAAGATTAGCATTAACTATTATTTCAATATTATTATTAATCGCATCATTAATATTCTTTTTCATAATTATTGGCGTTGATAAAAATGCATTAGCAGATAATGTCCCTAAGGATAATGCAGCAGCAGGTATTGCAGGAGCATTTGGTGCTGCCTTAGTATTAGTTATAATGATAATTTTCGCAATCGGTATTGTTATTGCATCTTTAGTTGGATTATTATTATCATTTTTACAAAGAAAAAATAAAAATAAGCCAATTAGAATAATAAGCTATGTTACTCTTTGTGCATTTTTATTAATAATTATTTTAACAATTATAAGATTCATTACTTGGATTGTTTAAAATAATACGAAATAATGCCATATTTTGAAAAATATTTATTGAAAATTAATATTCTTTATGGTATTATACTTTTGGCGTTGTCCCAGATATTGGATAAATCCTTCATCCGTATCTTAGATAAACGTGTATATTTTAAATTAGGAGGATACTAAAATGTTAACAAAAGAAGTTAAACAAGAAATCATCAAAAAGTATGGTAAGGATGCAAAGGACACTGGTTCTGTTGAAGTTCAAATCGCAATTTTAACTGAAGAAATCAATGAATTAAATATTCATTTCCAAACTCATATTCATGATTTCCATTCTAAGCGTGGTCTTATGAAGAAGATTGGTCATAGAAGATCATTATTAACTTATTTAAAGAATAATGACTTACATGCTTATGAAGAATTAGTAAAGAGCTTAGGCTTAAGAAAGTAATTAAGAAGGTCTCGTTTTTTCGAGACCTCTTTTTTTATCTAAAAAAATTAATTTTATATATTTAGGGGATTTAAAATGAATGATGATTATAAAAAATTAAAAACTTTTTGGGACAAAAATTTTATATTAACAGAAGAAGCTAAAAAAGAAATTTTAGAATATGATAGAGATACTGATTATAAAGTTTTAGCACCATCAGAAAAGCTTATTATTGCCTGCAATGAATTAGGTTCAAAAAATAAAGTTTTAGATTATGGTGCTGGCTTTGGCTTTGCAAGTATAATAGCTAAAAGAGCAGGTGCTAAAGAGGTAATAGCCTTTGATACATCTAAAAATGCTTGTGATTTAGCATTATATTATGCTGATTATTTTAAGGCAGATATTAATTATGTAGCATCTGATGAAAAATGGCTTTTAAATGAAGAGGATAATAAATATGATGGTATAATTTGTTCTAATGTTTTAGATGTATTACCATTAGATGTTTCTAAAAATATCATGAAAAATTTAGCAAGAGTAGCTAAATGCGATGCTTTAATAATAATTGGTTTAAATTATTATGTTGATGTTAATAAAATACCTCCTAAAAACGGAAAGAAAACAAATTTATTATATATTGATGGCATTTTAAGGCTTTTGAGCTTAACTGATGAGGAATGGGCTAATTTATTTAAAGATTACTTTGAAGTAGTTAAGCTTGAACATTTTAGCTGGCAAGGTGAGGAAAAGGAATTAAGAAGATTATTTTTCTTAAAGAAAAAAGTAGCATAAAAGTAATGAAGAAATTTATTTTTTTAGTAGAAATATCCAACTAATATGTTATAATAGTAATGTTGAAAGAAAGAAAAAAGAAGAAAAAAATTTAAGGAGAAAATAAAATGAGTGAAGTTAAACGCTTCAGCTACAATTGGGCAGGACGTCCTCTTGTTGTTGAAATAGGCGAAGTTGCTAAACAAGCATCAGGTGCATGTTTAGTATCTTATGGAGAAAGCACAGTTTTATCAGCATCTGTTTCTAATAATGTAGCATCAACTGCTGACTTTTTCCCATTAATGGTTTTATACCAAGAAAAATTATATGCTGCAGGAAAAATTCCTGGAGGATTCTTAAGAAGAGAAGGTAGACCTTCTGAACATGAAACATTAGTTTCACGTTTAATTGATAGACCTATCAGACCTTTATTTGCTGATGGTTTTAGAAATGAAGTACAAGTTGTAAATACAGTTTTATCATCAGATCCTGATTGTTCAACTGCAATGGCAGCTATGCTTGGTTCATCATTATCTTTAATGATTTCAGATATTCCATTTGAAGGACCAATTGCTGGTGTTGTTGTTGGTAAGGTTGATGGTAAATTAATTATTAACCCAACTCCAGAAGAGTTAGAAAAATCAGAAATCAATTTAACAGTTGCTGGTACTAAAAAGGCTATCAACATGGTTGAAGCTGGTGCTAGATTCGTATCAGAAGATGATATGTGGGAAGCATTAAAGTTTGGTCATGCTGAAATTATTAAGCTTTGTGAATTCCAAGAAGAAATTGTTAAAGAATGTGGTAAGGAAAAATATCAAGTAGAATTATTCCACGTTGATCCTGAAATTGAAGCACAAGTTAAAGCTTATGCTGAAGAAAAATTAATTAAAGCTATTAGAGTTGAAGATAAGCTTGAGCGTTATGCTGCAATTGATGCAGTTAATGCTGAAACAATTGCTCATTTCGATGAAAAGGTATTTATTACTGAAGTAGGCGGAATTAAGGTTATTGATACTGAAGCTAAAGAAAATTATTTAAAGCATGTTCAATATACTTTAGATGAAATCTTACATGGTGAAGTAAGAAGAATGATTGCTGTAGATAAGATTAGACCAGATGGAAGAGCTGTTGATGAAATTAGACCTCTATCATCTAGAATTGATGTTTTACCTAGAGTACATGGTTCTGCATT
>JAFXUP010000055.1 GCA_017524905.1 Acholeplasmatales bacterium
ATTTTCTTTTATCATATTCTTTTCAATATGTTTTAAATAATTATTCTTTTCTTTATATTCTTTACCATATTCAAATCCTTTACTTTGAAATTCATTTGAATATCCTAATACTATTTTTGTTATTGAGTGTTCTTTACAATAATTAATTATCATATTTGTTGATTTATAAATATAATCATTTATTTTATTTTCTCTTTTTTCCATTATAGGTATCATTCTTTTTGTTAATATAGATTTATTTTTTTCTTTTTCTTTTAAATTTTTCTTTAAATCTAATTTATATTCATATCTATCTGTTAATGGATTTAATTTCTTTCTTAAACAAAATTGATTATCTTTTCTTAATTTAGCTATTCTTTTATTGTAAAACTGGTTCATAGACTTTAGTCTTTTTCCATCAATTATAAATGAATCTCCTTTTGTAGTTATGCATGTAGCTAAATTATTAACTCCTAAATCAATTGATAATACATCTTCATTATCTATTAATTTTTCTTTTTCTTCACAATCTAAATATGTATATGCTATTTCAAATTTCTTTCCACCATATAAAGGTATTATTGATATTTCTTTTATTTTTTTATTTGTTAAATATCTTGGCATACTTAATTTAATAAAATAATCATCTGGTAAGCAATAATTCTTTAATTTTGTAAATTGTTTAAAATTTTCTAAATCTTCTTTTAATTCTCTTGATATCTTTTTATATGGAACTGATAAAGGTATATTAAATATTCTTTTACCATTTTCATATTTTTTACCAATATATGAAAACATTATAGGATAAAATCCACTTATGAATTTTGGTGGTCGTGCTGTTATTTTTAAATTATTGTTCTTTTGATAATTTAATAATTTAAAATATGATTCATATGCTGCTGATGCTCTATAAATTGTCCTTTGAAATATTTCATGATTTAGCCAGAATGATTCTTCAATATTAGCTAATTCATTATAATTATCATATTTATCAATATAAGTACCTTTTTCTAAATAATGCTTTTTTATATTTTCAATTGCTTTATTATAAACACATTTACATTTATTAGATAAGAATCTATAAACAAAGAATTCTCCTTTAGTAGATTTAAGCTTTTGTTTTAAAACTTTATATTTCATCCTCATTCACCTCCTTTTGAGGCTATTATAACACTTAACTAGACATTATTTATGTCTAGTAATTTTTTTCATAAATTTTCATAAAAATATTTTAAATATCCAATCAAACAAAAATGCAAGCCAATATTTGTTCCAATAAATATATGAAAATCTAACAACAAGTAATATAACAAATCGATAACATAATCGAATCCTAGAATTGCTAGGATTTTTGTACATGCATATTATATATTTTTATTAATTGGAATTTACTAATAAATTAAAAAATCCAGTTCGTTGAACTGGATTTTTATTATTTATTATTCTTTTTTTCAGCTTTCATTTTAGCTTTATCGTAATACATAAATCTATCTGCGACAGTTATAACATCTTGAATATCATCAAATTGTCTTTTTTCAGCATAACCAAAAGCACATTCAAATTCTGTTTCAGCTAATTTTTCTTTCATTGTTTTAATATATTCTATTACTTGTTCTTCATTAGTTTTAGTATAGAAGATGATAAATTCATCTCCTCCTGTACGATAAACATATGAATGATTTCCAGCATATGTAAATAATATTTTAGAAATAGTCTTTAAGGCTTCATCACCTTTTTCATGGCCAAATGTATCATTTAAATATTTTAAATTATTCATATCAATTGATAATACAAATGTTATATTATATTTTAATTCAACCATATCCTGATAATATGCTTGTCTATTTAATAATCCTGTTAAAGGATCCATTGTGGCTCTTTGGATGTAATATAACAAGAAATATAATAATAATGAAGAAGTAATTATTTGAACGAAATTATCATTATCGCTTAATGCGAAGAATAATATAAAACCTAATAAAGCACAAATTATTATATAAAACATAATTAATTTAATTTTAGTAGATGAGCTTTTTAAATATATAATAATTTGAATAATGAATAATAAGAAGTAACCAAAAAATACAAAATAAGGTAATATTTTTAATGGACCACCATTATAAATGCTAAAACCCTCCTCATCTAAAACATAATAATGAATTAAATGAGTGAATTGTGATGTAAAAATTAAAATAGCAAATATAATTAAAGGACTAATTAATATTAAATTCCATTTTATATTTTTCGCTTTTTCAAATGGCGACATAATCGGAAGTAAAAATATTAATATTAAAGGATACATTATATATTTTATAGATGTTAATATAAACCTTAATTCACATGTATATTTTATATCTCTTGCTATAAGTTCAGCATTATGTACGATACAAACGATAATAATAAATAAAATTGTTATTCTTGTATATTTTTTTATATCTTGAGAAATATGAGCACTTATAAATAAAAGAATTAATAAACCTAAAAGCTCATAAATCATAAGATAGTTATTTATGAAAATATCAATTAAGCTCAATTTAACATCTCCCTTTTGTTAACACTTATCTATTATATTATATAAGAAAAACATACTTTTTGCTAGTTAAAATAATATAATATAATATAGTAAAAATAATTAATCTATCATATAATTAAAATAGAATGTTTCTAGGAGGAATTTAATATGCGTAATTTTAGTTATAATACACCTACAAAAATTATTTTTGGAGAAGGCAGTATTGAAAAATTAGAAAAAGAATTATCTAAATTCGGAAAAAATGTATTATTAACTTATGGTGGAGGCTCAATTAAAAAAATCGGTCTTTATGATGAGGTTATTAAAAGATTAAAAAAATTTAATGTTTTTGAATTAAATGGAATCGAACCAAATCCTAAATATAGCGAAAGCGTAGTACCTGGAGTTAAAATTTGTAAAGAAAAAAATATAGATGTAATTTTAGCTGTTGGAGGAGGCTCTGTTTTAGATTGTAGTAAAGCAATTTCAGTTGGTGCCTTAAGCAATGAAGATACCTGGGATATATTAACATATAAGGTAAAACATGATAAAGCATTGCCTATAGTTGATATTTTAACTCTTGCGGCAACAGGCTCTGAATATGATTCAGGAGCTGTTATTTCAAGACCTGAAACAAATGATAAAATAGACTTTGGGTCTAAATATGTATTTCCTAAGGTATCAATATTAGATCCTAAATATACATTTAGTGTATCAAAGCGTCAAACGGCCGCAGGTACAGCTGATGCGATAAATCATGTTTTAGAACAATTTATGGCGCGTGAATCATCACTATTAAATGATGGAATGATGATATCAGCTATTAAAAGCTTGATGCATAATGTTAAAATCGCCTTAGATAATCCAGAAGATTATCAAGCAAGAGCGGAATTAATGTATGCTTGTACACTTGCTTGCAATGGTATTTTTTCAAATGGTACGGGACCACAAAACTGGCCTATGCACGGTATAGAACATGCCCTATCAGGATATTATGATATTACTCATGGAGAAGGACTTGCTATAATTACTCCTAGATGGATGGAATATATTTTATGTGATAAAACAGTAGATAGATTTATAAAATTAGCAGAGGTTTTTGACTTACATGATGAGGATAAATTTAAGCTAGCTAAAAAAGTAATTGAAGAATTTTATAAATTTTTTGAATCAATCAATATTCCTATGAATTTAAGAAAGCTTGGAATAGATGAAAAACGAGTTAAAGAAATGGCTCATCATGTTCATATTTGTGAGCATTTAGATTGGGAAGAAGCCTTTTATCCTTTAAATGAAGAAGATATTGAAAAAATTATTTTAAATTCTTTATAAAACATCAAACATAAGTGGCATAAAAGCCACTTTTTGTATTATAATTAAAAAAAGAACGTTTTTTCGGATTTTATTTGTTAAAATAAATAAAAATTATAAATATAACGAATAATATTTTTAAAAGTATATCATTTTACGAATAAAAATAGATATTTATATATTAACGCTTATATAAAAAACATAAAAATGAATAAAAATACAATTTTTATTTTGAAAATATTTATATCTATGATATAATCTTTAATATATTTGTAAAAAGGGGGCTTTCTTTTATGGGAAAAACATTAACATATAAAATTTTAGATGCACATAAGGTTTCTGAAGATTTAGAAAATAATACAATGGGTATTATTATTGATCAAACATTAACTCAGGATGCAACAGGTACAATGGCATATTTAGAGTTTTTAAGCTTTGGTATTGATAAGGTAAAAACTAAATTATCAGTATCATATGTTGATCATAATACTCTTCAAAATGGCTTTATGAACGCAGATGACCATAAATTCTTACAAACAGTTGCTGATAAGCATGGTATTATCTTTTCAAAGGCAGGAAATGGTATTTGCCACCAAGTTAACCTAGAAAGATTTGCTGTACCAGGAAGAACAATTTTAGGTTCAGATTCTCATACACCTACATCATCTGGTGTTGGTGCTATCGCAATTGGTGCTGGTGGACTTGATGTAGCTTGCGCTATGGCAGGTAAGCCATTTACAATTGTTAGACCAAAGGTTGTTGGTGTTAAGCTAACAGGTGCTTTAAGAGACGGTGTTTCAGCTAAGGATATTATTATTCACCTTTTAGGAATAATGACTGTTAAAGGCGGAGTTAATAAGGTTATAGAATATTATGGTGATGGTGTTAAGACATTAGGAGTCCCTGCGAGATCTACAATTTGTAATATGGGAGCTGAGCTTGGTGCCACATCATCAGTATTCCCTTCTGATGAAGTAACAAAAGAATTTTTAAAAATTCAAAAAAGAGAAGAAGATTATATTCCACTATCAGCTGATTCAGATTGTACATATGATGAAAATATTACAATTGATTTAAGCACATTAGAACCATGCGCTTCATGTCCTAATTCACCAGATAATGTTAAAAATGTTAGTGAATTAAAGGATATAAAGGTTGATCAAGTATTAATTGGTTCTTGTACAAATTCAAGTTATTATGATTTTGTTAAGGTTGCTTCAATTTTAAAAGGTAAAAAGGTTCATAAGCATGTTTCCTTAGGAATTGCTCCTGGTTCTAAGCAAGTATTACAAATGATTACTAAAAATGGAATTTTAGATGTTTTATTAGAAGCTGGTGCTCGTATTTTAGAATCAGCCTGTGGTCCTTGTATCGGTATGGGTCAATCTCCTGCAACAGATGCAGTATCATTAAGAACATTCAATAGAAATTTCTATGGTAGAAGTGGTACAAATTCAGCTAAGGTTTATTTAGTATCACCAGAGGTTGCTGCATTATCAGCAGTTAATGGTTATATTTCTAATCCTTTAGGATGTAAAGCTGATCCTGAATTTTCTTTAGATGTTGATTATCCAATTAATGATAGCTTATTATATAAGCCAACATTTGAAAGTGAAGTTGTTATGGGACCAAATATTAAACCAATTCCTAAGTTTACACCTATTGGAAATCATATAAAGGCTAAAGCAATGATAACTTTAGAAGATAATATTACAACAGATCATATTATGCCAGCTGGTGCAAAGGTATTACCTTATAGATCAAATATTGAAAAAATTTCAGAATTCGTATTTTCAAATATTGATCCTGATTTTTCAAAAAGATGTATTGAATATGGTAGTGGTGTAATTGTTGCAAAGCAAAATTATGGTCAAGGCTCATCAAGAGAACATGCCGCAATTGCTCCAAGATATTTAGGTATTAAGGCAGTAATTGCTTCATCTTTTGCAAGAATTCATAAAAAGAATTTAATTAATTTTGGTATTTTACCAATTGAATTAGATATCGAAGCTGATTTATTAGATGAGATTAATATTAATTGGGATGAGAAGAAAATAGAAGTTATTAATGTAACTAAGAATAAAAAATATGAAACAGAAAATAATTTAACAGAAGCTGATTTATTCTTAATAAATAAAGGCGGTCTTTTAAATACTTTCTAGAAAGGAGGTAAAAATGTCTGATTTTTTAAAAAATAAATTTAATGATTTATTGAAAGATGGATATATTGAACCAGAATTATATGATAAATATAAGGTTAAAAGAGGATTAAGAAATGATAATGGTACTGGAGTTTTAGTAGGCTTAACAAAGGTTGCTGAAGTATCTGGCTATTATGTAGAAAATGATAAAAAGGTTCCAAAGGAAGGTAATCTATACTATAGAGGAATAGATATAAGAAAAATAGCTAAATTATCTAAAGGTAATTTTGGTTATGAAAATACCTGTTTTTTACTTCTTTTTGGACACTATCCAGATGAATTAGAAGCTTATGAATTTAAAGAATTATTAAGCGAGCATTATAATTTGCCTACAGGCTTTTTGGAAAATATAATATTACCACATCCATCTAAATCATTGATGAATCATATTAATAGATGTATCTTATCACTTTATTCATTTGATGATGATCCAGATGATTTAGAGCCTTTTGAATTGATTAAAAAATCTATTTCTTTAATTGCTAAAATGCCAGCTATAATATCATATTCACTTCAAGCTAAAACACATTATTTAGATAATGATTCACTTCATATTCATTTCCCTAAAAAAGAATATTCTTTTGCTGAAAATTTATTATATATGTCAAGAAATGATGGTAAATTTACAGAGCTTGAGGCTAAAACATTAGATATGTGCTTAATGGTTCACGCAGACCATGGTGGAGGAAATAATTCTGCCTTTGTAGGTACAGTTGTATCATCAACTCTAACTGACTTATATTCTATGATATCAGCATCTTTAGCTTCTTTAAAAGGACCACGTCATGGTGGAGCTAATATGGCTAACCTAGATATGATGAATGCAATCATTTCTGATATTGGCTTAGATGCAACAGATGATGAGATTATAAATGTTATAAATAAAATTTTAGATAAAAATTATTTTGATAAAACAGGCTTAATATATGGCTTGGGACATGCGATTTATTCTATATCAGATCCTAGATGTGAATTATTAAGAGAAGAAGCATATAAATTATCAAGAGAAAAGAATCCTAAGAAATTTGATTTTTATTCAAAATTTGAACGTCTTGCAATAAAGGTTTTAGAAGAAAAGAAAAAAACAAGAATTTGTGCTAACGTCGATTTCTATTCAGGTTTAATTTATGAAATGCTTAATATACCAAGAGATTTATTTATTCCTATTTTTGCTGCAGCAAGAACAGTAGGATGGGTAGCTCATGATATTGAAAATTTATTATATTGCAATAAAATTATTAGACCTGCTACAAAATATGTTGGAATAGAAGAAGAATAATAAAAAATATATTATAATATATGGGCACAGATGTGCCCATTTATTTATGAAAGAGGAGAAAATATGAGAATTGGTATTTTTGGATTTGGAGCTGTAGGAATAACACTTTATTCACAACTTGATGGATATGGAAATTTATATGTTTTATCCCCTTTAAATCGTTTAGAAAAAACAAAAAATGAAGTATTTGTTAATGAAATAAAATATAAACCAAATGTTATAACAACAGGTTTAATGGATTTAATATTTGTTTGTGTAAAAAATTATGATTTGGATGAAGCAATTGTTGATTTAAAACCATTTATAAAAAAAGAAACAATTATAATTCCTTTATTAAATGGTATAACTGCAAGAGAAAAGATTTTAAAAGCTTATCCAAATAATAATGTTTTATATGGATTGATATATACTGAATCTAATAAAATTGATAATGTTGTTACAACTTCTAAAATTATTAATTTATGCTTTGGAGAAAAAGATAACACTAATCCTAAAGAATATCTTTTAGATATTAAAAAGATATTAGATAAATATCGTATAAATAATGAAATAGCACCTAACATGGAAGCTAAGTGCTGGACTAAATGGACATTAAATTTAGGAATCAATCAAATATCAGCTTTAATGAATGCAACATATAATGATATGTCTCATCCATTATTAAAAGAATTATTATATGATATTTTTAATGAGGTATATGAAGTATCTAAGGCTTATAATGTTGGATTAAAGGATGAAGATATAAAATCATTACATGAAAGAGTTAATAATTTTAAATCAGATAGAGTTACATCTTTAACACTTGATTTTAATAAGGGTGGTAAAAATGAACTTGATGTCTTTGGCAAGACTTTAATTGAGCTTGCAGAAGCTAAAAATATAAATGTTCCTGTTAATAAAACTATTTATAGATTAATTAAATCATATGATGACAGGAAAAATAAAAAATAAAAAGAGAAAGAGCTATCCAGTGCAAGGATAGCTCTTTCCCCTTTTTGGGAGAGATTATTTGAAAAGTTATTTCATATATCTATATGATAGCACTTATGAAAGCGTTTGTAAAGCCCTTTATGATAAAAAAATTAAAAAATTTAAAAATATAATGAAATATGTTATAATGGATGAGGTTAGGTGATAAAAATGAACAGAAGAAACATTGTCCAAAATTTAAGAGTATCTGGAAGATTAAATGGTAAAAAGCCAGCTATAATTTTTTTAAAGAAAAATGATGGTGGAATATATAATAAGGGAGTTGCTTATTTTGTAATGGCTGAAAGAGATGGAATGTTAAATTTTCAAAGATTATCTGCCTTTAGAAAGAATTTAATTCCTGAAGAGGATTTTAGTATAGAATTAAAGCAATTCAATAGATATTTTTTCGCTAAAAGAAGCTTTTATAATATCTTATGCTTATATAATGATAAAAAAAGACAATATATAGAAATAAATTATGATAAAGGTACACCTGATACATACCCAACAGAAGAAAATATCGCATTCTTAATTGAAATGATGGAGAAGATGGGTATAAAGGAGACTAAGAATGAGTAAAGACTTAACTTTAAAAGAAAAGGAATTATTAAAAAAATACGATTTTAATAAAAAGACAAAGCCTAAAAAAGAATTTGATTCTAAAAAGGAAATGTATTTAAAACAAACTGATCGTAATTACAAGGACGGTGACAGAAATTAATGGAACTAGGAAAATATAATAAATTAAAGGTATTAAGAAAATCAGATTTAGGTTATATGCTAACTGATGGTGCTGATGAAATATTAATGCATTTTAAGCAATCATTAAAAGAACACGAAGATGGAGAAGAACTTAATGTCTTTATTTATACGGATGATAAAAAAAGACCTACAGGTACAGAACAAGATGTTTATGTAACTTTAGATAAAGCTAATTTTGTTAAGGTTGTAAATAAGATTGAAGGCTCTGGTATTTTCGTTGATATAAACTGTCCTAAGGATATTTTTATTTCAAAGGATTATTTACCTATTAGTGAGGCAAAATGGCCTGAAATCGGTGATTTTTTATTTGTAAGATTAAAAATAAAAAAGGATGTATTAACAGCTAAGCCTTTAAATAGATTTGAAATAGAAGAATTAACAGAAGTTAATTATGCTGAAAGAGAAATAAAAGAAGGCTATGTTGCAAGATTAACTGATAAGGGAATCGGTATTGTAACAAAAGATATAGCTTATGTTTTTGTACCACTTAATCAATTAAGAGGTAATTATCGTTTAGGACAAGAAGTGAATGTTACTATTTCTAAAAAGATAGAAAATAGCTATTATGGTATTTTAAATCAACATAAAGAAGAATTAATTGATGTTGATAGACAAACTATTTTAGAATATTTAGATAAAAATAATGGTATTCTAAGATTAACTGCAAAATCTTCTTCTCTAGAAATCGCAAATGTTTTTCCTAATATGTCAAGAAAGGCTTTTAAAAGAGCATATGGTGGCATATATAAGGATCGTTTAATTGACTTTGATGAAGAAAAAACATGGAAACTAAAGAAATAAATCACAAAAATTCATAAAAATTCATTTGAATTATCTTGAATTTTTAAAAATTATCCTCTATAATATAGTCATAAGGAGGATTTTTTATGATAGAATTCTTTGACAGTGAAAAAAAAGATGGCTTAGTTTCTATTTATGAAAACCACATTACATTTAATAAAAGCTTAATTAAATATTTTAAGGATGCTTATCGTGTAAGAGTTGGAGTAGATAGACAAGCAAAAAAAGCTTATGTATTTTCTTTAAACAAAGACCAATCCTTAAGTGGTGAATTATCACAAACATCACTTTTACCATTATCGCTTTCTAATACATACGCAAGAATATGTTCAAGAGCGATAGTGGAATACATAACTGAAGCGGTTGGTATAAATGTTCCTAAGGGAGAATATTTAAGATTTAAGGCTTCTTATGATGAGGCTAAAAAGGCAATAGTAATTTGTTTTGAAGGAGATGGAAAGTAGTTTATGATTATTGAAGAGTATATGATTTGGATTTGGCTTTCAGTATTTGTTATTACTGTAGTAGCTGAAGCAGCAACTCAAGACTTTGTTTCAATATGGTTTGCAATTGGTTCTTTAATTGCTATGGCAATTTGCTATTTTGCACCATTCTATGTTGAAATAATTGTATTTGCTGTTGTTTCATTATTATCACTTGCATTAACAAGACCTTTAGTAAAGAAACTAATGGATAGAAGTGAAAGATTTACAAATTCAGATGAATTCGTAGGTAAAAAGGTAGTTGTTGAAAAAACAATATCTAAATTTTCTGATGGTGAAGTAAAAATAAATGGTATTATTTATAATGCGATTTTACCAGAAATTGAAAATAAGGATATTGAAAAAGGCTCAGTTGTTGAGATTGTTGCCTTAAAGGGAAATAAAATTATAGTTAAAAAGACAGAAGAAAGCGTAGGGGAAATTGAAAATGTTTAATGTAATTTTAGCAGATAGCTCAGTAGTTATTGTATCAGTAGTTTTAGCAATTATTTTAATTTTAGTTGCTGCATATCTAATTTCAAGAATTAGAGTTGTAAGACAAACATCTAAATATGTTGTAGAACGTTTAGGTGGATTTCATGCTACATGGGGTGTAGGTCTACATTGGTTAGTACCATTTGTTGATAGAGTTGCTCATGTTGTTTCTATGAAAGAACAAGTTAAGGATTTTGATCCACAACCAGTTATTACTAAGGATAATGTTACAATGCAAATTGACACTGTAGTATTCTTCCAAGTAACTGATCCAAAGCTTTATGCTTATGGTGTTGAAAATCCAATTGCTGCTATTGAAAATTTATCAGCTACAACACTAAGAAACATTATTGGTGAATTGGATTTAGATGAAACTTTAACATCAAGAGATATCATTAACACAAAGATGCGTTCAATTCTTGATGAAGCAACTGACCCTTGGGGAATTAAGGTAAATAGAGTAGAAGTTAAAAATATTTTACCTCCAAAGGATATTAGAGATGCAATGGAACGTCAAATGAGAGCTGAACGTGAAAGAAGAGAAAAGATTTTACTTGCTGAAGGTGAAAAGAAATCTCAAATCTTACTTGCAGAAGGTCAAAAGGAATCTCAAATTTTAAAAGCTGATGCTGAAAAGGAAGCTATGATTAAAAAGGCTGAAGGTGAAGCTCAATCTATTTTAAGTGTTAAAAAAGCAGAAGCTGAAGGTATTAGATTAATTAGAGAAGCAGAAGCTGAAGGTTTAAAATCATTAAAGGCTGCAGATCCTTCTAAGGAAGTATTAACTTTAAGAAGCTATGAAGCTGTTAAGGATTTAGCTAATGGTCAAGCTACAAAGATTATTGTTCCTTCTGAACTTCAAAATGTTTCAACTTTAGCAACTACTGTAGCTGAAGTTATTAAAGAAAAAAAGAATTAATTTAAATTTATAATCCATCACTTTTAGAAAGTGGTGGATTTTTTAATTATTAAATATTATTTTTGAAAAATGTTTAATTTAACTTGCAAATTAAAACCCATAATGCTATAATAAGCAAGCGTTGATAAAATCAACCAAAAGTGGTCTGGTAGTTCAGCTGGTTAGAATGCCTGCCTGTCACGCAGGAGGTCGCGAGTTCGAGTCTCGTCCAGACCGCCACTTTTAAATGCGTTCATAGATCAATTGGATAGATCGTTTGACTACGGATCAAAAGGTTAGGGGTTCGAGTCCTCTTGGACGCGCCATTTAGAATATTCAAGGCTCAGTTGAGCCTTTTTTTTATTTTTATTTTTATAAAAATATAATATAATCATTTTAGGTGATGATTTGTGAAAATATTTGTAGTAGAACCAATATCAAATGAATTTATGAATTTATTAAAAGAAAAATTTGAAATTACAGATGATATTACAATTGCTGATATAGCAATTATTAGAAATAAAGAAATTAATAAAGAAATCTTGGATAGCGCTAAAAATTTAAAAGTTATTGCTGTATATGGTACAGGATATAATATGATTGATTTAGAATATGCTAAAAAAATGGGTATTAAAGTCTTTAATACACCAGGACTTAATAAGAATGCAGTTTCTGAATTAACGATAGCCTTAATGCTTGATTTATCAAGAAATGTTTTAAAATCATTATCAGTTAATGAATTAGGCTCTAATTCATTATTAGGCTTTGAAATAAAAAATAAAACCTGTGGTTTTATTGGATTAGGAAATATATCAATTAATACAGCTAAAATATTACATGATGGATTTAATATGAATATTTTAGGCTACAATAGACATAAAAAGAATATAGATTTTATAAATGAAGTATCATTAGATTATTTATTAAATAATAGTGATTATATTATTGTTGGTTTAGCTTTAAATGAAGAAACAAAAAATTTTATTAATATAGATTTATTTCAGAAAATGATAAAAAAACCATTTGTTATTAATCCAGCAAGAGGAATGATTGTTAATAATGATGATATATTATATGCATTAAAGAATAAATTAATTAAAGGCTATGCTGCTGATGTTTTCTATCCTGAACCAATTGATAAGAATCATCCACTATTAAAAGAAAATGTAATTATATTACCTCATATAGGTGCTCAAACTAAAGAAGCAAATGATTTAGTTTCAAACGCAATATATGAAAATATAATTAAATTTATGAATAATGAAAAATTAAATAATTTATTATAGAAAAAAATGCTATTTTTTAATTGATAATTATTATATAATAATTATTGATTTGGAGGTATTAAAATGAGAAAGGTTAAAATGGTTACTCCTCTAGTTGAAATGGATGGAGACGAAATGACAAGAATTCTATGGAAGATGATTAAGGATGAATTAATTATTCCTTTCGTAGATTTAAAGACTGAATATTATGATTTAGGACTTAAAAAAAGAGATGAAACAAATGACCAAATCACAATTGATTCAGCAATCGCAACAAAAAAATATGGTGTTGCAGTTAAGTGTGCAACAATAACACCAAATAAGCAAAGAGTAGAAGAATATAATTTAAAGGAAATGTGGAAAAGCCCTAATGGTACTATAAGATCAATGCTTGATGGTACAGTATTTAGAGCCCCTATTATTATTGATACAATAAAGCCAGTTGTAAAAAATTGGAAAAAGCCAATAACAATTGCTCGTCATGCTTATGGTGATGTTTATAAGGATACAGAATTTAGAATTGAAAAGCCTGGTAAGGCTGAATTATTATATACTTCAGTAGATGGAAAAACACAAAGACAAACAATTTATGATTTTGAATGTGCTGGTGTTGTTCAAGGATTATATAATAAGGATTCATCAATTGAATCTTTTGCTCATTCATGCTTTAAATATGCTTTAGATACAAAACAAGATTTATGGTTTTCAACTAAAGATACAATATCTAAAAAATATGATCAAACATTTAAATTAAAATTCCAAGAAATTTATGATAAATATTATAAAGAAAAATTTGAAAAAGCTAATATTACATATTTTTATACTTTAATTGATGATGCAGTTGCTAGAGTTATAAGATCAGAAGGTGGCTACATTTGGGCATTAAAGAATTATGATGGAGATGTAATGAGTGATATGGTATCTACAGCCTTTGGTTCACTTGCAATGATGACATCAGTTTTAGTTTCACCAGATGGAATTTATGAATATGAAGCAGCTCATGGTACTGTAACAAGACATTATTATAAATATTTAAAGGGTGAAGAAACATCAACTAACCCTATGGCTACAATTTTTGCATGGACTGGTGCTTTGAAAAAGCGTGGCGAGTTAGATAAAATAGATGATTTAGTAGATTTTGCAAATAAATTAGAAAAGGCATGCATTAACACATTACTTGAAGGAAAGATGACTAAGGATTTAGTTGGATTAGTAGAAGATGGTGTAAAAACTATAACATTAAATTCTTTAGATTTTATTAAAGCTATTAGAACAAATCTAGAAAAATTATTATAAAAATGAAAAAAGACTTTTGAACTTAAAATCAAAAGTCTTTATTTTTGGCCTCACCAATAGAATCTCTTTTTATAATTTCACTATTAATTGTTACAGTTTGTGGAGATCTATTCATAAGCATTGCAGATAATAATGAAAAACTTTTTTCAGCCATTACCTCAATATTTTGTCTTACAGTAGTAAGTGATGGTTTAACATATCTTGCAATTTCTAAATCATCATAGCCTGTAATTGAAATATCTTCTGGTATTTTAATACCTAAATTTTGTAATTCCTGCATCAAACCAATTGCTATAGTATCAGAAGGACATACAATAGCTGTTACATCAGTATTTATAAAATAATTTGCAGCTTCCTTACCTGATTCTTCAGAATAAGAACCATAATAAATATAATTAGGATTATATTCTATATCATTAGTTGTTAAGCCTATTATATATCCTGCAAATCTTTTGTTTGTTACAAATGATAATTTATCGGCATGAATAAAGCCGATTTTTTTATGCCCTAATTTAGCAAGCATTGTAACTATTTCTGTAATCGCATTAATTGATTCAGAAGAAACAGAAGATATATTATTGTTTTCTATTACATTGTCTAATAAAACAGTTGGAGTCTTTGTGTTTTTTAATTCTTTATAAAGTGGTGATTTATAATTGATACCAGCTATTAAAGCACCATCATATTTTCTTTCTTCCATGAATTTATCATAATTATCTTTGATTGCATCACAAGGAATATGAACAACATCAAAATTAGCTTCTCTAGCATATCTTGAAAAAGCTAACGCTAAAGGTATAACAATATTAGCTTGATTGTTCACGGTATTATTATCATATAAAACACAAAGCTTTCTTCCATAGCTTGTTTTTAATCTTTCTTCCCTTGCTTTATATCCATGTTCTTTTGCGTAATTTAAGACAAGCTCTTTTGTTTCCTTTGAAATATCAAAGCCGCCATTTAATGCTTTAGAAACTGTAGATATAGATAGGTGAAGCTCATTAGCTATATCCTTTATTTTCATAAAACCGCCTCGCACAAGACTATTATAAAAAAACTTGAAAGCCTTTTCAAGTCTTTTCGAAAAAATAGTTATTTTTAAATTAATTTTGAAATTACGAAAGTTTTTCGAATAGTAACGAAAGTTTTTCGAAAATAATCTCAAATTTTGAAGAATGTTTCTAAATATATAAAAAGTGTTGATTTATATTTTTTAAGATGTAGAATGTTATTGAAGAAAACGCTTTAAGTATTCGAAATTGAATAAAAAAAGGAGGAAAAATGATTTCAGATAGAAAATCAGGTATTCTCTTACACATTACTTCATTACCTTCAAAATATGGGGTAGGGACATTAGGTAAGGAAGCATATGAATTTGTTGATTGGCTATATAAAGCTAAAGTGAAGGTATGGCAGGTTTTACCTCTTGTACCAACAAATTATGGAGATTCACCTTATCAATCTGTTTCGTCTACTGCATTAAATTATTATCTAATTGATTTTGATATTTTAAATGAAAAGGGACTATTAGATAAAAGAGATTATTCAAAAGAAAAATTCTCTTTTACAAACAAGGTTGATTACGAAATATTATTTAATAAAAAAATAAATATATTAAAAAAAGCATTCAATAATTTTGATGTTAATTCATCAAAGTTTAAAAAATTTGTTAAAGAAGGTGAATATAAAGATTTTGGTGTATTTATGACCATAAAGGCTATGCATGAATATAAGCCTTGGAAGGATTGGACATTTATTTATAAATCTTATTCTAAATCATTAGAAGAATCAGTAATTAAAAATTATGAAGCTGATTATTTATTCTGGGTTTGGACACAATATGAATTTTTAAGCGAATGGAATGATTTAAAAAAATATGCAAATAAAAAAAATATTTCAATTATGGGTGATATGCCACTATATGTAGCATATGATTCAGTTGAAATATGGAAAAATCATGAGATGTTTGTTTTAAATGATGACCTATCGCTAAAATTTGTTGCAGGATGTCCACCTGATGCCTTTACTGATGAAGGACAGCTTTGGGGAAATCCTATTTATGATTGGAAATATTTAAAGGAACATAATTATGAATTTTGGAAAGAAAGAATTAATAAAGCCTTTAAATTATTTGATATTTTAAGATTAGATCATTTTAGAGGATTTGATAAATTCTATGCAATACCAAGTGAGCATAAAAATGCTAAAAATGGTATTTGGCTAGATGGACCTAAATTTGAATTATTTAAAGATATGCTAGATTTGAATATTGTTGCAGAAGATTTAGGCGTAATAGATGAAGGTGTAAGAAAGCTTATGAAGGAAACTAATTACCATGGAATGAAGGTTTTAGAATTTGCCTTTGATGGTAATAAGGATAATGAGCATAAGCCATCTAATTACACTAATAATTTTGTTGTATATACAGGTACACATGATAATATGCCTTTATTCCAATATATATCAGATATGAATGAGCATGATTTAAATACTTTAAAAGAGGATTTAAAGAATGAATGTAAGAATTTAGGTGTTAAACCAAATGTTACAACAATTAAAGGAATTACAAAAACTATTATTGAATTAGCTTATGCTTCAATAGCTGATGTGGCAATTATACCTATGCAGGATTTATTATGTCAGGATAAGAATTCAAGAATGAATTTGCCATCAACAGTTTCTAAATCAAATTGGAGCTATAGAATCAATAAAGCAAATTTAACAGATGCATTAGCAAATAGATTAAGAGATTACGTTATTAAATATAGGAGATAAAATGAAAAGTTGTTTAGAAACATTTGTTGATGTGTTATATGGTAAAAGCTTAATGGAAGCAAGCACAAAAGAATTATATAATGCATTAGCAAAAGTTGTAGTAAAAAATGTAGAAAAGAATTGGGATGAGACGAGAAATCTTAATAATAAAAGATGCGGATATCTATCAGCAGAATTTTTAATAGGTAGAATGATTTATGCTAACCTATTAAATGCTGGTATGCTAGATGAAGCAAAATATATATTAGAACAAAACAATATTGATATTAATGTATTCGAGGAAGTAGAAGATGCAGCCTTAGGTAATGGTGGCTTAGGAAGACTTGCAGCTTGTTATTTAGAATCAGCCGCAACAGAAAATATTTTACTTGATGGATATGGATTAAGATATCGATATGGATTATTCAAGCAAAGCTTTAAAAATGGCTTTCAAAATGAAGAAGCTGATGATTGGCTAAAATGGGGCGATCCATTTAGTAAAAGAGTTGAAGATGATACAGTCATTGTTCATTTTAAGGATATGGATATAAAAGCTGTTCCTTATGATATGCCAGTAATTGGCTATCATTCAAAGGTTGTTAATACCTTAAGATTATGGCAAAGTGAAGCCATTAAGGAATTTGATTTTAAAGAATTCGATAATATGGAAGGTGTTAAAACAAATGATGAAGCTTATAAAGCTAAAGAAATCACTTATGTTTTATATCCAAATGATAATACTTTAGAAGGTAAAAAGCTTAGATTGAGACAAGAATACTTTATGGTATCTGCCTCACTTCAAGATATGCTAAAAAAATTTAAGAAATTAAATTTAACCTTCAAAGAATTACCAAATTATTATATTTGGCAATTAAATGATACCCATCCTACTTTAGCGATTCCTGAAATGATTAGACTTTTAAAGAATGAAGGCTTAAGTTTTGATGAATCGCTAAAGATTGTAAGAAAAATGTTTAATTTCACAAATCATACAATCATGGCAGAAGCATTAGAACAATGGCCAATTGAAATGCTTGAAGAATTAATTCCTGATGTATTAAAAGAAATAAAATTAATAGAAGAGGATTTAGAAAAGAATCTTGATAAAAATAAATATTTCATTATTAAAAACAACAAAGTTAACATGGCTTATTTAGCAATTTATGTATCAGAGCACGTTAATGGTGTTGCAGCAATTCACACAGAAATTTTAAAGAATAATACCTTTAAAGAATGGTATGAGGTATATCCTTATAAATTTGTTAATGTAACAAATGGTGTTACACCAAGAAGATGGCTTGCCTTAAATAATGAATCATTATCTAAATTAATTACATCAAGAATTGGTGATGGCTGGGTTAAGAATTTAGGTGAATTAGCTAAGCTAAAGGGAATTGAAAATGATGAAGAATTCTTAAAGGATTTCATCACATCAAGAAATATTAATAAGATTAGATTAGCAAATTATATTGAAAAGCATGAAGGAATCGATATTCCTGTAAATTATATGTTTGATATTCAAATTAAAAGATTACATGAATATAAGCGTCAATTATTAAATGCTTTATCAATTCTATATTTAGCCTTTGAAATAAAAGAAGGAAATCTAATTGATTATAAGCCAACAGTATTTATCTTTGGTGCAAAATCAGCACCTGGATATTATATGGCTAAGCAAATTATTAAGTTAATTAATACAATTGCTGATTATGTTAATAATGATTCAGTTATTAGTAAAAAGATTAAAGTATGCTTCGTTCAAAATTATAATGTAAGTTATGCTGAAAAGCTTGTATCTGCAGCTGATTTATCAGAACAAATTTCAATGGCAGGTATGGAAGCATCAGGTACTGGTAATATGAAATTTATGATTAATGGTACACCAACACTAGGTACATTAGATGGTGCAAATGTTGAAATTGCAGCTGAAGCTGGAAAATCTAACAATTATATTTTTGGTCTTACAGTTGAAGAAGTTGATGCTTTAAAGAAAAATTATAAGCCAGAATTATTTGTTGAAAATAATCCAAAATTAAAGAAGGTTTTAAATGCTTTAATTGATGGAACATTAAATGCTAAGTTTGAAGAAATATATGATTCATTATTAAAGGGAAATGAACCTGATAGATATTTAGTATTAGCTGATTTTAATTCATATATAGAAATGAAGCTATTTGCTAATAAGGAATATCAATCAAAAGAATATTATAAAAAATGTATTGTTAATATGTATAGCTCATATAGATTTTCATCAGATAGATCTATAAAAGATTACAATGAATTAATTTGGAAGCTATAAAAAAGGTTTTTCTTTTCCTGGGTTTGTATTCAACGAATACAAATTCCAAGGAATTAAAATAATTAAAAATAGTTTTTCATAACTAAAACAATAAATAAAAAAATAAGAGGAGGATAAATAAAATATGAAAAAACTAAGAAATTTTGTATTAGGAGCATGTGTAGGTTTAACAGCTTTATCACTTGCATCTTGTAAGAAGGAGGAAACAGGAACATTTGATTTAACAGTTTGGGGACCAACTGAACAAACAGCAATTTTAAAGAAGCTTGTTGGTGACTTTAAAACAGCTAATGAAACAGAAAATTTAAAGTTCAATATCGAAGTTGGTGTAGTATCAGAAGCTGATGCTTATTCTCAATTACAAAAGGATGTTACAACTGGTGCTGATGTATTCGCATTCCCTAATGACCAATTAGCTAACCTTATTAGAATTGGTGCATTATCAAAGCTAGGTGGTTCTAACTTAGATTCAGTTAAATCAATTAATGGTGAAGGTGCTGTTAATGCAGGTAAGAGTGGAAATTCTTATTATGCATATCCATATGCAGCAGATAACGGATATTTCTTATATTATGATAAGAGCGTATATTCTGAAACTGATGTATTAAAGCTAGATACAGTATTAGATAAGGCAAAAGAAAAAGGTAAGCAAGTTATGATTGACCTTGATAACTCTTGGTATGATGCTGGATTCTTCTTTGGTGCAGGATGCTCATATGAAGTTACATATAATGATAATGCAAAAGAACAATCAATTACTTGTGACTTTGATTCAGCAAAGGGTTTAATTGCTGGTAAGGCAATGATTGCAGTTGCTAACCATGAAGGTTTCATTAATGGTGATGATGATATTTTAAAGAGTGGTATTGGTACTTCAATTGCAGCTGGTGTTTCTGGTACTTGGAATGCAGAAGCAATAAAGGAAAAATTAGGTAATAACTATGCTGCAACTAAGCTTCCTTCATTTACAGTTGATGGAAAAGATTATCAAATGTCTTCATTTGCTGGTTATAAGCTAATGGGTGTAAATCCAAACTCTAAGAGTGTTAAGTGGGCTAATGCTTTAGCATTATATTTAACTGGTGAACAAGCTCAAGCATATAGATATGAAAAGACTGGTACAGGTCCAACTAATAAAACAGTTGCACAATCTTCAGCAGTTAAGTCAAATATTGCTTTAGCAGCTTTAGCAGCACAAGGTGCATATGCAGTTGCTCAAACTTCAGTTCCTTCAAATTATTGGGATGCAGTTGCAGCATTCGGTACAGAAGTAGTTGAAAAGAAAGTTACAGAAGCTAATTTACAAGAAAAGTTAACTACTATGTGTAACTTAATTAAGACTATTAAGACTGAATAATTCAGATATAAATAACAATAAAAAAACAATCAAGGGGAGGAGACTCCCCTTAGATTGGTAAATAAAAGGAGGCTAATATGGTTGATCTTGAACAATTTAAACTTAATAAACTTCAACGTTTTGGTCTAAAAATGAAAAAATGGTTTAAGAGTATTCCTTTTAGATTCAAAAATTTCTTTACTAAAAAGATTCCTAATTTCTTTAAAAGAATTGGTCTTAATATAAAAAATGAATTTGTATCTTTAAAGGATATCTTTAAAAAAGGTGATTATAAAACTAGAACTTCATTTTTTATAATGGGATTTGGTCAATTAGCAAGAAAACAAATTTTAAGAGGAATAATATTTTTAAGCTTTGAAATTTTATTTTTTGTTTATATGATAGGCTTTGGCTGGAAATATCTAGCACTTTTAGGTAATCTAGGTAATGAGGCCATGGTTGAAATATGGAATGAAGAAGAACAAATATATGAATATGTTTCAAAGGATAATAGTATGCTTATATTACTATATAGCCTAATAACATTCTTTATTATATTTGCCTTCATTTATGTATGGAGATTAAATGTTAAACAAAATGGTATTACTCAAGAATTAGAAGAAATAGGTATTAAGCCAAAAAGAGCTAAGGATGACTTAAAATCTATATCAGATAGTCAATATCATAAAACATTACTTGCTATACCAACTGCTGGTTTATTGATATTTACAATATTACCAATGATATTCATGGTATTAATAGCATTTACAAATTGGGATGCTTATCATTATCCACCAAAAGAATTATTCACATGGGTTGCTTTTGATAACTTCATTGATTTATTTGGTGGTGGTGTATCAACAGACTCAAAATTATTCTTCTATACATTTAGACAAGTATTATTATGGACATTTATTTGGGCAATATTTGCAACATTTACTAACTATTTTTTAGGAATGATTGTTGCGATGCTTATAAATAAAAAAGGAATTAAATTCAAAAAGCTTTGGAGATCTATATTAGTATTTACAATAGCTGTTCCTCAATTTGTTTCATTATTATTAATTTCTCAAATGCTACAAAAGAGTGGTGCTATTAATGTATTCTTACAAGATATAGGTTGGATAAAAGAGCCAATACCTTTTTTAACAAGTAAATGGCGGGCAAGAATAACAGTAATAGTTGTTAATATTTGGGTTGGTATTCCTTATACAATGCTTATTTGTACAGGTATATTAATGAATATTCCAGATGATTTATATGAATCAGCCAAAATTGATGGTGCAAGCCCTGTAAGAATGTATTTTAAGATTACATTACCTTATATGCTATTTGTTACAGGACCTTATCTATTAAGCCAATTCATAGGTAATATTAATAACTTCAATGTTATTTACTTATTATCAGGTGGTGCTCCTAATAATTTAAATTATCAATTTGCAGGAGAAACTGATTTATTAATCACTTGGTTATATAAATTAACTTTAAATAATACAAACTATAAAATGGCAGCTGTAATTGGTATTGTAGTATTTATTATTATTGCGGTAATTTCATTACCATTCTATTCAAAATCAAATGCCGTTAATAACGAGGAGGACTTCAGATGATAAAAGTTAAAAAGCATAGAAGCCTTAAACACGTTAGAAGAGTTGAAAATGCTGCAACATATATAATTTTAATAATAATTAGTGCTATATGGCTTATCCCATTCGCATATTTATTATTACATTCATTTAGAGCAGAACCAGGCGCTTATGTGCCTTATATAATTCCTAAATCATTCACTTTTGATAATTATATTAAATTATTTAAAAATGAAGAGCCTTTCAAATTTATGACTTGGTATTTAAATACCTTTATTGTTGCTTTAGTAACAGCAGTAATTCAAACTATAATGGTATTGATGGTTTCATATGCATTTTCTAGATTAAGATTTAAATTTAGAAAAGGCTATATGAAATTGATATTACTTTTAGGAATGTTCCCAGGCTTTATGTCTATGATTGCAATTTATCAGGTATTAAAGCTTGTTGGATTAAATCAAAGTATATTTAGCTTAATAATTGTATATTGTGGTTCATCTGCAATGCAATATTATATTTCTAAAGGTTTCTTTGATACAATTCCTTATTCACTTGATGAAGCAGCTAAAATTGATGGTGCAAATGAAAGAACAATTTTCTTTAGAGTAATAATGCCTTTAGCAAAGCCAATTGTAATTTATACTTTATTAATGGCATTTACAGCTCCTTGGGGAGATTATATGTTTGCATCATATATAGCAAATGGTGATGCTAACAAATTTAATGTTGCGGTAGGGTTATATACATTCTTAACAGATAAAAACAGATATGAATGGTTTACATCATTCTGTGCAGGTGCGGTTTTAGTATCTATTCCTATTACTGTATTATTCTTTGTTCTTCAACGCTATTATGTTGAAGGTGTTACAGGTGGTGCAGTTAAAGGATGATGAAAAAAAGATACATTGCATTAATAGCTTTATTAGGCTTAACACTTGCATCTTGTACAGCTAAAACAAATTTTAGCTATCAAGCTCCAAATGAAGATGATAACTATAGAAACTACTATGAAATATTTGTAAGATCATTTTATGATTCAGATGGCGATGGCTTAGGAGATTTAAATGGTGTTACAAAAAAATTAGATTATATTAAAGATTTAGGATTTGATGGCATTTGGTTAATGCCAATACATCAATCATCAAGCTATCATAAATATGATGTTAGAGATTATTATTCAATCGATAAGGAATATGGTAGCTTAGATGATATGAAAAATTTAATAAATTCTTGTAAAGAAAAAAATATTAAATTAATTATGGATTTAGTAGTAAATCATACATCAGATTTAAATAAATGGTTTATTGAAGCTACTAAAGCTAAATATAATAATGATACAACAAATAAATATATCAATTACTATAATTTTTCTGATAAAGAATTGAATGGATATAGAAAATATGGCAATTTTTATTATGAAGCAAGATTTGCATCAGATATGCCAGATTTAAATTTGGATTCAACTGATGTAAGAAAAGAAATTGTTGATATCATGAAATATTGGTTAGATTTAGGTGTTTCAGGATTTAGATTAGATGCTGTAACATCATATTACACAGGTGATATAGAGAAAAATAAAGAATTTTTAACATTCTTAAATACTGAAGCTAAAAAGATAAATTCAAATTGCTACATAGTAGGAGAAGCTTGGACAAATACTTCTGAGATTTCAAAATACTATGAATCAGGAATAGATTCATTCTTTGGTTTTGGTACAGATCAAGAAATTCTTTATTCAATAAATACCCAATCAAGCAGCTATTATTCTGATTGGACAAAATCATTAGCTAAAATTGCTCAGGGACATATTGAAGCTCCATTTATAGGAAATCATGATACAGGTAGAGCAGCTGGCATATTGACAAGAAATGAAGCTAAAGTTAAATTTGGATACGGACTTTTATCTTTAATGTCAGGTTCAAGCTTTGCATATTATGGTGATGAAATAGGAATGGTAGGTTCTGGAGTTGACCCTAATAAGAGAATAGGTATGCTATGGACTCTTGATAAGTTAGATGGCTTTTGTGCTAATCCTCCAGGAGTCACTAAGGCAGAATATATTTTTCCTTCAGTAAGTGAGCAATCAAAAGATGAGTATTCTATATTGAATTATTATAAAAAAGCTAATTATCTAAGAAGTAGCTATGAAGCTATTAAAAAGGGTGATTATAGCTTTGAAGATTATGATTCAATTTCTGTTTTAACAAAAACATATAACGATAGATTAGTTACTATTGCGATTAATTTTTCAAATGAAGAAGCAAATGCTACTTTAGATTCAAAATATAATTTAAAGGAAGTATTAGTAACTTCAAAAAATGATAAAGTAAAAATTAGTGGTAATAATATAAAAATGAGCGGTTATTCAATCGCCATTATAGAAGAGGTGAAATAATATGGCTGAGCTAAATTTAAATCATATCTATAAGGTTTATCCAAATGGAGTAAAAGCTGTTAATGATTTCAATATGCATATTGATGATAAGGAATTCATTGTTTTAGTCGGACCTTCAGGATGTGGTAAATCAACTACATTACGTATGATCGCTGGCTTAGAAGATATATCAGCAGGAGAATTAAAAATTGGTGATGAGGTTGTTAATGATGTAGAACCAAAGGATAGAGATGTCGCAATGGTTTTCCAAAATTATGCATTATATCCTCATATGACTGTATATGAAAATATGGCATTTGGTCTAAAAATTAGACATGTAAGTAAAGAAGAAATTCACGAGCGTATAGTAGAGGCTGCAAAGATATTAGATATTGAAGAATATCTAGATAGAAAGCCAAAAGCAATGAGTGGAGGACAACGTCAAAGAGTTGCGTTAGGAAGAGCTATTTTAAGAAATCCTAAGGTATTCTTATTAGATGAACCACTATCAAATCTAGATGCTAAGCTTCGTACTCAAATGCGTGCTGAAATTTCAAGCTTACATCAAAGACTTCAAACTACATTTATTTATGTAACTCATGATCAGGTTGAAGCTATGACAATGGGTACAAGAATTGTTGTTATGAAGGGTGGATATGTTCAACAAATTGATAAACCTAAGAATTTATACAATTATCCATGCAATAAATTCGTAGCTGGATTTATTGGAACTCCACAAATGAATTTCTTTGAATGCTATTTATCTAAAAAAGATGATTTTATTAATATTAAATTTGAATATACAGAACAAGAAGTAAAAGTACCTGCATTATATTTTGTAAAGCTAAATCCTAATTATCTAGATGGGAAAAAGAAGGTATATTTAGGCTTAAGAAGTGAACATATATCTATAAATAAAAAAGATTTAGAAGAATCTAAAACTAATTTAAAGATTCGCTTATCTCATAAAGAAGAATTAGGAAGCGAAACATTAATATATGGCGATATCAATATGCAAGGTGAAGGCTATAAGGAAACTTCAACAAGAGTTATTATTAAAACAAATCAAGATGTTGAATTTAATAATGGCGATGTAATTGATGCAGCATTTAATTTTGCACAATGCCATATTTTTGATTATGAAACAGAAGATTCTGTTTTACCAAGAGTTCCTCAAATCAACTATATTCCTGCAGAAATTAAGGATAATCATATTTTATTCTTAGGCGAAAATATTAAGCTTCCACAAGCTATAAATGCTAAAGATTCAAAGGGCACATTAATTGTACCAATTGATGCAGTAAAGCCAGGTAAATTAATTGATGCTAAAATTTCTGTTGTAGAAAAAGTTAATGATAAATATTTATTATATTTACACATTGAAGATTTAGTTTTATTTATGCTTTCAGATACTGAATATAAGGTTGGAAGTGTAATTAAAATTGATATTGATTTTAAGAAGATTGAATTTAAATCTTTAAATGAAACAATCATTGAACCATTTAAGGTTAATAATTCAATTCCTTTAAAATTTATTAAGCAAAAAGTTTTAAAGGAAGTAGAAACAGAAAAAGGCTTGAAAAAGCAAAAGGTAATTGATTTTTATTTAGATATTTTAGGTGAAAAAATATTATCACCTGAAAAAATATCAAGACCAATTTTATCAGCTTTAGGCACAAAAGCCTTCAATTTAGATTATATGGCAACAATTGATGCATATAGCTTTATTGAAGATCCAAATGGATTTAAAGCAAAGGTAGAAAAAGAAATCATTTATGATGATGAAAGATTTGTTACTGTTGATGTTTTAGGTGAAAAAATTAATGTAAGAACAGATAATAAATCAAATGAATTATCTTTAAAGATTGATTTAGATAAGATTGGTATTACAGAAACATCAATTGATATTAAATTAGTATAATGAAAGATATTATATTTGATCTATATGGTACTTTAATTGATATTTACACAAATGAATCAAGTAAAACATTTTGGAAAAGATGCTCAAGAAAATTTAAAAAATATAAAGCTTATACCCCTACAAAGCTTAAAAATAAATATTTAAAAATTTGTAATGAGCAATCTTTAAAATATGAAGAAATTGATTTGTTATTTGTGTTTAAAAAAATATTTGAAGTAGAAGATGATATCGCACATAAAATAGCGAAAGACTTTAGAAGAATATCCATTAAAAAAATAAAGCTATATAATGGTTGTTATCAATTACTTAAAGAATTAAAAGACTTAGGCTACAATATTTATTTATTGTCAAATGCTCAGGATTGCTTCACGCAATATGAGCTAAAAAAATATAAAATCAACGTTTTCTTTAATGATATTGCTATATCTAGTAATTATCATATTAAAAAGCCTAATATTAAATTTTTTAAGGCACTTTTAGAAAAAAATAATATAAAAGATGCAATAATGATAGGAAACGATTATGTGTGCGATATTATACCTGCTTTAAGCTTAGGATTAGATACCATATATTTAGAAACTGCTACATCTAAAAAAGTAGAAAATGTAGCTAAAATTAAAGGCTTTAATAAGAAAGAAATTCTTATTAAAATAAAAAATTCTCAAACCTCTCAATTATAGACCCATGCCCTCGCTTGGGTCATTTTTAATTAAAAAAAGACTATCACGAATGATATGATATCTCCAAAGTAGACAAATAAAATAATTAAAAGAGAAAAGGATAACAATCCCCATGGGGATTCGCGATACCTCCAAGATTATTGTAAGTCTACTTTGGAGGTATTTTTTTATGGGAAGAAAAGCAAAATA
>JAFXUP010000056.1 GCA_017524905.1 Acholeplasmatales bacterium
AGATTTTTCATATCCTCGTTTTTAAAAAATGATAAAATCGAGGATTTTTATGCTTGATATAAATAAATTTAAATATTTTTTTCAAATATTACTTGATTTATTTATAGTAGGCTTCTTAAATTTTTTATTGATTACTTCTAACTATATTATAGCACTTAACTTTCAAAATTGTCTAATTTATTTAAAAATATGCAATATTAATTAAAATAAGCTTATGATAAAATTGTACTAGGTGATAATTGTGAATAAGAAAATATATTTTGTCGCTCCAAGCTTTGGAGTAACTATATCTCCATATAAGGAAAGATTTAAAAAGGCATTAAAAAATTTAAAGGAATTAGGATATGATTATATCATTGGTGATAATGTATATAAGAATAAGGGCATTGCCTCTTCTAATACACCTGAATTAAGAGCTAAAGAAATAATGGATGCTTATAATTCAGATTGTGATATTATTTGGTCTGTTGGTGGTGGAGAGGTTATGGTTCAAATATTAGATAAAATTGATTTCAACCAAATTAAAAATAAGAATAAATTATTTATAGGCTTTTCAGATAATACAAATCTAACATATACAATAACAACCCTAACAGATAATATATCAATTTATGGTGTTAACGCACCATCATTATCAGTATTAACCTATGATGCATTAGACACATTAAAAATGGTTGAGGGAGAAAAGATATTTAAAGGCTATAAAAAGTGGCAATATGAGGATTTAGATGAATCTCCAATTCATGATTATGTATTTGATATGAAAACTAAAATGAAGGTATATAATTATGAAAAGCCAATTGAAGGAATATTAATTGGCGGATGCCTAGATTGCTTAGTAGGACTATGTGGTACTAAGTTCGATAATACAGTTAATTATATTAATAAGCATAAAAATGATGGAATTATAATGTATATGGAAGCATGTGATTTTAATTCTATTCAATTACTAAGAGCCTTAACTACATTAAAGTATGCTGGCTGGTTTGATAATGTAGATGCATTCCTAGTTGGTAGATCAAATAATTATTTTGATAAATCATTTAAGTTATCTATGACAGATGCTTATTTAAATGTATTATTACCTTTTAACAAGCCAATCATATTAGATATGGATTTAGGTCATAGATCTCCATCAATTCCAATTAAGAATGGAGCTAAAACTAAAGTTACTTATAATAGGAATAGTATTAAATTTGAATATGAATAAAGGGAAGCTCGGGCTTCCCATTTTCATTTATTGTTAAATTATTTAGCAATAGCCATTCCTATTCCAAACAAAATACCAATAGCAATCAAACAAATAAATAATACTAGCAATAATTTTAAATACCACTTCAATTCCATTGCTGAAGCATAAAGAGCTAAAGCCGTAAAGAATCCACCAATTCCTCCACCAATAGCACCACCAACAAAATATATTCCGCTTTTAGCAAATGGATTAGTGTTACCAATTGCTAACGCGAAAATTAATGGTATAAAAACTAAAATATAATAATACCAAGCAATTGGCTTTGAAAGAACGAATTGATTATTATTAATATCTAATTTAACACCTGAAAAAATATTTCCATTTATTCTAATAACGATATCATCGCTACCATCATTTCTTAAAATAAATGTAGTTCTTGTCTCTTTTATAAATTGTCTACCATCTAATTCAAAATTCCATTGACCAGTAAATTCATTTCTAATAACATTAATTGTTCCTATTCCTTCAACATTTATATTTCTTTTCATAAATACCTCACTACTTTCCTTTTTAGAATCATCAAAAATCACTCCTTATCTCTTGCTTTAATTATATTATAAATTCACGTTAGGAATTTTCCAACCTTGAAAAAGGGCGTTTTAGGGATTTTTCCAACCATAAAATTGGTTGTTTTAGGGAATTTTCCAACTTTTTGCTATTTTGACCACTTAAAAACTCCCCTTTACACAAAAATAAGGGGAGTCAATTTATTTATTTCCCTAAACAGAATTTTGTAAATAATGCAGTTATTAATTCTTCAGGATAAGATTCACCTGTAATCTCACCTAATGCATCAAATGCGTCCTTTATATCTATTTCAATTAATGAAATATCAACTAATGCTTCTGTTGCCTCTTTTGCATTTAATAAAGAATTATATGCCTTATTCATTAATGCTATTTGTCTATTATTATTTAAATAATTACCATCCATATTCTTTATAGAATTAATAGATGTAATCTCTAATATCTTTTCTGATAAAATATCCATTCCTTCGCTTCTTAAAGCTGAAATAGATATAGAACCAGGAATTGATATTTTAGCATCTAAATCATTCTTATTTAAAATGATGATTCTATTCTTATTTTCTGTTAGCTTTAATAATTCATTATCTAAATCATCTAATTCCTTAGATGCGTCTAAAACCATTAAAACTAAATCAGCCTTTTCAATTGCCTTCTTACTTCTTTCAATACCAATAGATTCTACATAGTCCTCTGTTTCGTGGATACCTGCAGTATCAATAAGATTTAAGGTAACATTTCTAATATTTAATCTACCCTCTACTAAATCTCTTGTAGTACCAGGAATATCAGAAACAATAGCCTTATTCTCATCTAGCATCATATTTAATATAGAGCTTTTACCTACATTAGGCTTTCCTACAATTGCGGTATTAACACCATGAATAGCGATTGTAGATATTTTAGAATTATCTAATATAACCTTAATATCCTTAATCATTTCATCAATGATAGGTCTAATATAATTATGAGTTACATCTACAGAATCCTCATATTCAGGATAATCTATATTAACCTCTATTTCAGCTAATAAATTTAATATCTTATCTCTAAATTTAGTTATTAAATTTTTAGTTGATGATCTTAAGGAAGATAATGATGATTTTAATGCAATATCATTTTCAGATGAAATAATATCCATTATAGATTCAGCCTCAGTTAAATCTAATCTATGATTTAGGAATGCTCTTTTTGAGAATTCTCCTCTTTCAGCTAATCTAAATCCATTATTTAATAAAACACCTAAAACTCTATTAGTAACATAGACACCACCATGGCATCCAATTTCGATAATGTCCTCACCATCAAATGAATTAGGTCCCTTAAATACAGTACATAAAACCTCATCTATTACTTCATTATTTTCAATAATATGACCATAATGAACAGTATGTGATTTAACCTTTGTTAAATCCTTACCCTTAAATACCTTACTAACTAATGAGAATGTATCAGGTCCAGAACATCTTATTACAGATATCGCACCTACACCATATGGAGTTGCTATCGCACAAATATTATCATTCATAAAAAATGCTCCTTTCCATATTTACAAACAAGATTATATCATATTATTTCTTTTTCTTTATTTTTTTTATTAATACATATGATAAACCACCAATTAATAATACACCAATCACAGAGCCTAAAATAACATAACTATAATTAAATTCCTCTTCCTCAGTAGATTCATCTAATATAACTTCCTTTTCCCTAACAGTTATAGAATAACAATCAGTATTATCGTTCATATATACATATAAGATATAAGTACCATTTTTATCCTTATTATCAAAATATTCTGATGTAATAGATATATTATCAGTTTCCTTATAAAACCCTGAAAATATTAATTTTTGTCTAATCATTTCTCTTGTTAGTGGAGTTTGATTATCAGTATAAAATTCATATTTTATTTGAGTAGGATTAATATTTTCTTTTTTATCATCCTCTTCCTTTTCCTCAT
>JAFXUP010000057.1 GCA_017524905.1 Acholeplasmatales bacterium
ATTATTTAGAAGGTAGAATTAAAGTTATTTCATGTCCTAATTATCAACAACAATGGCATACAACATGGAATAATAAAGAAGTATATTTACATTCATCTTATGAATTAGATTATGCAAAAGAATTAGATGAACAAAAAGTAAATTATGAAGTAGAGTATTTTCATATTAAATATTTTGATACACAAAAACAAGAATATCGATGTGCTATTCCTGATTTTTATATACCTTCTACTAATACTATAATAGAAATAAAATCAGAATATACATTAGATAGACAAAATATGAAAGATAAAATGAAAGCATATTTAGATTTAGGATATAATTTTAAACTTATATGTGATCATAAAGAAATATTAATTTAATTTGATAATCTTGGATATTAAGAGGTATAGGTTTCTAGAAATTGCTTAAGAAGTTTCTTGAATTCGAGGTTCGAATCCTTCCTGAAACGTAGCCAGCCGTCAATAGTTCAATGGCGTCAGAACACTTAATAAAAATTTTAAATAGCACGTGATATTTAAATGCCAAGATTTATTTATAATTTAATTCGATAATCTTGGTTCGAGTCCAAGACGAGGTGGTAGAGAAATAGCTTAAAAGAATAGTTTTAGGTAAGCCTCGGTTGACAAAGGATGGTTCTTATTAAATTTATTTGGGGACATCATATAGTGGTTGAGTATGTAACCCTTACAAGGTTAACACCCCAGTTCGAATCTGGGTGGCCCCACAAGGATTGGTGGATTTGTACAGTAAGTCGGCTGATATGTTAGGTTCGGAGGTGATCTCTCCACGTGGGTTCGAGTCCCACCACCAATACACTTGCATGCCATGTTTTAGAACTAATTGTAGATATCTTTATGATGGAGATTAGCAAATAACTTTTCTTATCCTGTAGTAGAAAGGTCTTGGAGTTATTATTTGGTACGTTCGTCTAGTTGGCTTAAGGCGCTGCCCTGTCACGGCAGATATCATGGGTTCGAATCCCATACGTACCGCAATTAAACCAATGAGGGTTGGATGATGAAGTAAACTTTTACAGTAAAGTTAGGCTATATTAGGATATAAGTCATGTATTAATCTGTATAATATACATGGAAGGAAATACTTAAGAAGTACAATTAAGGTATTTGTGTAATTGGTTTATAAAATATAATTTAGTAGTCATAATAAGAGATACTTCGAAGACTCAACTTTTAATTGATAATTTTCTAAACTATTCTCTTATTAAACATTCTCTAAATTTATCCTATAGATTAAAAAACGTTTGGGGTTATAAGTTGAAGCAGTTCCTCAGTATTTAGATAAGGAGCAGAAATGTAAACCTTATTAAAAAACTTATGCTGACATTTCTGGTTAGCGTAGATCCAGAAATTTTATTATTATTTGAAAAAAGATAGTTTTATAACTATTTTATATATAACAAGTAATTTTAGTGGTGGAGTGGTATTCATTATTTAGGATAACTTATTAATATGATATCTAAACTAAGTTGGCAGAATACTAATTACTTATTTTTAAATATCGCGCGGTAGTGTAAAGGTAACATTTAAGGCTCATAACCTTAAGCTCTGGGTTCGACTCCTGGCTGCGCAACTAAGTAATGGAATTTTGTAAATTCCAAAATTTACAATAAATATTTTTAATCAGGTCGGAGTTAATCGATGAGAGTACAATGTGAGTAGTAGGGTTACATCTACGAGTTATGGTGAAAGCAAAGGAAATCGGTTACGTTGGTGGTACAGGTGTTAGGAGGTGTACAACTCGCGAAACACCCGAGGCCGTAGGATAGTTTAGTGGACCATATCACAGAAGGCTAGGTGGGTTAGAAATATTTATATAGAGGTATATCCCCCCACTCTTATAAAGTGTAGAAAGGGTAATCGGTCACATGTGGGTTCAAGTCCCACTGCCTCCACTTATTAAATGAGTACAGGCCACTGAGTAGGAACTAAGGAAGTGGTAATAGAATGCTAGCTTATGATTATCATGTAGACGGATCCAAAGAGATACCGACAGCTTAGTGAAAGGTGTTAGTTAGGATTTATCCTTAGACGTGAAGAGCAGCGGATTCCGTAAGGAGCTATAAGAAAGGAACACAACAAAAGTCATAAAACAGCGCAAGTGCCTAATAGCGGGTTACCTGATTAAATCTTAGCAGATGATAAAAGGTTGCAAAAGTCTGTACCTCGCCAATTTACTCATTTTATTTGGGGTCATCATATAGTGGCTATTATGCTAGCTTTGCAAGCTAGTCACCCGAGTTCGATCCTCGGTGGCTCCACACATTTCAAAGTGGTGATTATGAGAATATTTCGACTATATTGTAAATACTTTGAATATAGATGATAAAGTTAAGTACTGGAAATTGTATTTAGACTGGTCCGCACTTTAGCTATTCTTTATACATCTGCATGGAGATTAAATTCTGAACAGTAAGAAATCTTAACCCATATTCATTAACTGAAATGTCAATCAAATAAGATTGTATGATTGGGACATAGCGTAATGGTAGCGCATCAGATTTTGGTTCTGAGTGTCTGGGTTCGAATCCCGGTGCCCCAACAATATCGCGGTGTGGACTGGAGACGGTTCCAGCTCAGTCTCATAAGCTGAATTACGCAGGTTCGATTCCTGCCGCCGCAACTAAAAAGGAATTTAGGAGACGGTTAGGTAAACGAAGATATTGTAAATTTGCAATTATCTGAATGTACGTCCTATAGCCTAAGGAACTTTCGTACGTTGGGTTCCTGACTTTAGCTACAAGTCTAAAGAAATCTTGTGGAGGTAGACCACCCGACCTATCTGATCAATAGGAAATATACATTGAAACTGTAGCTAATTTTTTTTGAAATTATAATAAAATTTATATATTAAATGTCGGTATAGTATAATGGCTATTACCTCGGCTTTGTAACCCGATAATTTCAGTTCGATTCTGAATACCGGCTCTTGCGATTTTATAGTAACAGTAGCTGACAGGTGTCTTTACCTGGGGTATCTCGTGACAATAAAACGAATCTAAAGTGTTGGAATAGCTAGCCAACTGGTTAACTTTAGTATTAGGGCTTAGTAAGAAATTTATTAAAAAGGCTATCTAAACTCGAGTAATGATAAGTGGTTTAATAAAAGGAAGAAAAGCAATAATTTAAAAGAACTCGGATAATCGCGACCAATAAAGTAATAGTCATAAAATTAGTTACTTCGAAAATGAAATTGGTTCTACTTGTGTAGGTTCGAATCCTGCCCTCCCAACTAATCTTAAATCTAATATTTTGGGAGGTGATGTAATGGTAGCATGGTCAAAAGAAAATATACTAATTTTAATTTTCTTTACTTTAATTTAATGGGCCTTACCGGATTTGACGGTTAATTCTGGTTAAGGAAGACATGCAGGAGCGTTGAATCCTTAAATTTGACAAAACAATAAATGCTGAAGATGAAACATTCTACAGAATGGCTGCGTAATCCAATAGGATTGGTATAAAATACCCTTAGGCGCCTTGCCCGAGCAGAGGGAACTCTTCGGAGTCTGGGAACAGAAGCCCCTCAAAAATAGCGATGAGTATCTGGCTATTTAATTCAGATGTGCTTCCTAGTTTTCTAGCTTTATGGAAACGTACGAAACTAGATATTTTGAAGACAGAAACTTCTAATAAAGCATGTAATAATCTTCTTTAGTTAGGTTAGTCGGACTCGGGTTCAACTCCCGAATGGTCCACTCTTAACATTATTTAACATTTATTCGAATTAAATTATTAATTTTTAGTCGAATAAATGTTTATTTTTAATAAAGAATAAAATTAAATAATGAAAACTAAATATCATTACTTTTATAAAATAACCAATTTATTAAATGGATATTATTATTATGGAGTTCATAATACTAATAATTTAGAAGATGGTTATATGGGTAGTGGTAAAAAATTACAATTAGCATTTAAAGAATTTGGTATTGAAAATTTTAATAAAGAAATTCTTAAATTTTTTAATACAGATAAAGAAGCATTTTTATATGAATCTAAAATTGTTACTGAAGAATTAATTAATGATGAAAGTTGTTATAATTTAAATAATGGTGGAAATGGTGGATGGAATTATATAAATAATAATTTAGTAATTATTAAAGATATAAATAATAATATTTTTTGTGTAGATAAAAATGATCCTAGATATTTATCAGGAGAATTAATATCTATTCATAAAAATAAAGTAAATGTTAAAGATAACAAAGGAAATACTTTTTGTATAAATAAAAATGATCCTAGATATTTATCAGGAGAATTAGTTGGAGTTACAAAAGGATATATAACTGTTAAAGATAAAAATAATAATTTTTTTAATGTTTCTAAAGATGATCCTAGATATTTATCAGGAGAATTAAAATATATTTGGACAAATAAACATCATTCTAAAGAAACAATTGAAAAAATGAAATTTACAAAAAAGAAAAATAAATCTCAAAGTGGTGAAAAAAATTCACAATATGGTACTTGTTGGATTTATAATTTAGATAAAAAAGAATGTATTAAAATTAAAAAAGAAGAATTAGATAACTATATTAAATTAGGATATAATAAAGGAAGAAAAATAAAATTTTAAATAAATGCCGGAGAATGCAAAGTGGTTTTATACTCTATGTAATATTCTCCTTAAGGTAGTCAAACAAAGAGGTTCATCGCAGTTTAATCGTAAATTAAATGTTAGGTAGTTCGAATCTATCCTCCGGCACTAAATTTTGTTGTATCAATATATTTGGTCCATTGGTATAGAGATTGTGCCGTTGTTTCTAAAACAACAGAGGTGGGTTTGAGTCCTACATGGATCACTAGGGTGAATAGCACATCATGGTAAAAATAGCTACGTAGAAAGGGTTGGCTACGAAAGATTAAAAGTTACCCAATTTTCAATAACAAATTTAAATTAATTAGAATTATGAAACAGTTTTGGTAGATTAATGATTTAGGTTTTCCTTAAGTATATTTGATTTTATAATTATGTTCACTTTTTTTAAGTGTTCAAAGATTTGTGAACATCATTGGTTTATTGAACACACCTTTAATAAAATTAAATATATAAATATTATAAATATGGAAAACAAAGATTTTAGAAATGCATTAGTTAATGCTATGAAAGCTGAGATTGCTCAACTCGGAAATGAACAAAAAGAGCAAAAGAAAACTCGTAAACTTGTAAATCGTCCTAAAGGAAAAAGTTTACAGGATATAGTAGATGAAATTATTCATAGGGCGTATAAAATCACAAATCTTTTATATTATTATCGTTGGATTAAGCACGGTTTAAAATACTGGGCTAATAGAGATGTGCACTTTTTTAAAGATTATTACAAAGATGATGATCCAGAATCTTGGTTTATCGAAAATTGGGATAAACTAATAGAATATGGAGATAATAAAGGTAAAACTCATGGTGAAGTAATAATTGAAAGTACTAAAAATTTCTATAAGAAAAAATGTCAAGAATATAATATTGAATATTCTAATGAAAACTTAAATTATATAATGACAAATATATAAATGATAATAATATGAATATACAAGATAATAATTTCAGAATAGATTTAGTTAAGTCAAGTGATGATTTTTGTCAGACTTACAGTAAAGAAGATTTCTCAATAAATGCTACAACCAAAGAACAATATTTAGCATTTAAACAATATATTAAACAAGCTGAATATGGACATCACCATCATGTATATATAGCTTATTATATGTTCAAACATCGTATTGGTTGTGACTTTGAGAATGAAGAATTAGTTAATAATTTAGCTTTACATGCTTGGTTAGACAGTGAAATTATAAATAAATGTTGGAAAATGCTTTGGTATGCAAAAGATGCTTATACTTATGGTGGTGGAGAAGGATGCATGAAATATGAAGCTATTCCAAATTTCAAGAAAAAGGTAATAAGTATATATAATAAGTTTGCTGAGAATAATTTTGAAATAATTGATAACGAAGTAAAATTGAAATAATATGGAACTTTATAATAAGATTTTGATTCATAATGAAAAAGAAGCACAGAACTTTATTGATAGTTGGAACAGAAATAAAGTAAATCATTATTTAGAAGTAAAAGACTTTGAAAGATATCCTGCATTACTTTGTTATGAAGAAGATGAAAGTGACTATTCAATGAACTATGCTTCACAAGGATATTGGTCAATTACTTACTTAGATGATTTTGAAGAATATTCAACTATGAAACAAAGTGTAGCTGATATTTATAATTATATTAAAAAAGAATTAGATAATCCTTATTATGATGATAATGCATATCTTGAAAGAATAACAGGATATAAAAATGTATTGAATTTCATTAAAGAAAACAAATTATTAGATAAAGATGGAAAAGAATAAACTATATGTATTATGTGACAAGAACTTAGATCCTATTTATGGAGCAGTTCAAGGCGGTCATGCTGTTGCAGAATGGTTACTTGAAAATTGGTAGATACAAAGAAATGGAGATCCTGATTGGGAATGGAAAAATGATTATCTTATTTATTTGTCAGCTGACGTAAATGAGTGGTATGAAATACTTGCACCATTTGATCCTAATCATTACAAATGGACATATTTTAGAGAACCTGATTTAGACTATAAGATGACATCAATTGCAATTTATGCAAATGATTTTCCAAGTTTTATTAAAAGAAAATTAAAAAATGAAAAACTTTTAACAAAAGAATAAGCATTTAGCTTATTCTTTTTTATTTTTAATTTTTATTTAATATTAAC
>JAFXUP010000058.1 GCA_017524905.1 Acholeplasmatales bacterium
ATAATAATCTCAAAAATTAAATGAAATTTAAACAATAAATAAGTTCAATTAAATAAAATTATTTATTGTGCAATTACTTCATATACCTCAATTTCTCTAACATTAAAAGCTCTTTCTCCTCCAGTGAGTTCAAAATCTTCTTCAGTATTGAAATTTAATCCTTTTTCGAAAGTTGTTCCACCTTTACTAAAGGCATTATCATAAATTCTAATTTGACATCCTAAAAATATTGGACCAAATTTAGGATAACATCCAATTGCATCTTCACCTGGAATATTTTCATAAACTTGCATTTTATCTAAGCTAAAAACAAAAGCATCTTCATCTTTTTTATCTACACAATCTCCAGACCAACTACAACTAGTATAACCTCCAAATCTTTTTCCTTTATCTGTTTCTACTAATACTAATGTGCTTTTAGCCTCATCACATTTGGAATGAAAAGCTGAGGCCTTATCTGAATCAGCTGTGGCTTTATATAATAAATTTAATGTTAATTTTTGATTTAATTTGTTAATTTTTCTTGTAACTAATTCTAATTCATCAGTATTATGAATGATATCTCCTTTTACACAAATTTGTTGAGGTTTGTCTTCAAAAAATAATTGTTTACTTTCCAATCCAGTATTTTTTAATCTAGTTTCTGACATTCTTTGGAATTCCACTAATTTATTATGATCTAAAGTTTGAGTTCTACTACTGGCATCTCTTAAATTTCTTAGTTCTTGCTCATATTGGAATTTAATATTCTCTAATTCATTCATTTTTCTTCTTAAAATATTATCATCTTCAGTATTAACTTTTAATTTACTTAATTCTTCAATTTGCTTTTTTAAAATATTTATTTGTGAAGCTTGAGCCCTTAAAGTATCCAATTCACCTAATTGTGATTTTACATTACTTAATTCTGCTACTTTTGACCTTAATGAATTTAATTCTCCTAATTGTTGTTTAATTGCATTCATTTGACCTACTTGGGCTCTTAAACGACCTAATTCACCTAATTGGGATTTAGCTGCATTTAACTCTGCCACTTTAGCTCTTAAACTTTGTAATTCACTTAATTGGGCTTTTAAAGCGTCCATCTCAGCAGCTTTTTTTCTTAAAGGATCTAATTCTTTTAATTGACTTCTTAAAACTCTAACTTCAGCAGCATCATTTCTTAAATTATTTAATTCTGATAATTGTTGTTTAATAGCCTTATTTTCTGCTCTTAAAGCATTTACTTCATTTACATTTTTTTCTTTTTCCATTAATTCTAATTTAGTTCTATAAGTATTCATTTCACCCATCAAAGCATTTATTTTATCTTGGAGTAATTGTTGATCATTTCTTAAATTTTGTGTATCTCCTGCTATTCTATTAATTCTTTCATCAGGAACATTTTGTTCAGTGTTATTTAAATTTGTAGTGGTAGTAGTTGTTGTTGTTTTTTGATAAGATGTTAAATTAGATCCTTCATTTGTATTATCAGCTGGGGCTATATATGGTTTTACATCAAATGCATCAAATGTTTCTTCAGGTTGATTAAATAAATTTCTAGTTTCAATTGTTTGGGTAGTTGTTTGATAAGTTTGCATATATTGATTATTATATGGAGCTGTATCATTTAAATTATAATTATTAGTAGTATCTATATAATCAGTTGTATATTTGGGAGTTGTGTCTTGAATACCTAAATTAGAAAATTGTGAATTTAAGTCTTCAATTCCTGTAGTATATTGTTCAGTTGTATAATTCTGATATTCACCTGTAGTATATTGTCCAGTTGTATCAGTATTTTGTGTATTTATATTTTGGTAATCTCCACCCACATATTGAGCTGAAGTATCAGTAAATTGATCTATATATTGATTATCAACATTTTGTTGATAAGTATTACTATAATCTATATTTTGTAAATAATCTGCTGTATTATCAGTACTTGTAGTATATGCATTTGTTGTATCATATGTACCAGTATATTGGTTAGTGTCGAAACCAGTATTAATATTAGTATTGTAAGCATTAGTAGTATCAATTGTATTGAATTCCGATAAATATTGATTTCCATCTTTTACAGTTTCTCCATAATATGGTGTAGGTTCATTAAATGCCCCATTTTGATTCATATCATAAGTTGTAGTAGTAGTTGTAGTATTCGTTGTTTGAATATATTGGGATTGTTGTCCTCCTAAAGGAACTTCTAAATTTTTATTTTCACCTTCACTTATCACATAGAAATTTATTTTTACAGTATCGCCTTCTTCTGAAACACCAACTTTTTGTACTTTTAAGGCATTATCTAAGTAATCTAAAGCTTCTTGTTGATTTCTAATACTATTAAAAGAACTATCTAATCGTTTAAGTTCATCTATTGTAAATTCTCTTGAAAAATTAATGCTTGGATTAGATGAATTTTTGCAAGTTATTTTTATAGCATCTCCAACTATACTTATTGTTAAAATATAT
>JAFXUP010000001.1 GCA_017524905.1 Acholeplasmatales bacterium
AAAGAATATGATAAAAGAAAATAATCAAAAATTTTTAAATATACCATTTGGAAAGATAAAAAATAGATTAGAATATTTATCAAATAAAAATGGAATAGAATTAATAATACAAGAAGAATCATATACATCAGCATCATCATTTTTTGATTTAGATCCAATTCCAGTATATAGTAAAGAAAACGAATTAAAGTATCAATTTAGTGGAGAAAGAATAAAAAGAGGATTATATAAAACAAAAGATAATAAATATATTAATGCAGATGTAAATGGAGCATTAAATATATATAGAAAAAGTAGCGTATGTGATATGAATAAAATATTATATCTATTACGTAGAGGTGTGAGCACACCACGACGACTTCAAGTAATTTGAAGAGTCAAAAAAAGGAGCCTAAGCTCCTTGAGGTAAATTTATTTACCTTTGTTCTACTTAAATTCTAACTAAAGCGTAAAGCTTCTTTCCTCTTCTAATAACAATGAATTTTCCTTCAATTGCGTTTTCTTTTACCATTAAGAAATTCATATCAGTAACCTTTTCACCATTTACTGATACAGCACCACTTTGTAAGAATTGACGTGCTTCTCTATTAGATGATGCTAAACCAGCTTCAACTAAAGCTTGAAGTAATGTTTGTCCTTCTGCCTTAATTGATGGTAGATCACCAAAGCCCATTTCAATTTCTTTTGCAGATAATGATTTAATATCACCACTGAATAAAGCATCACTAATCTTTACAGCTTCTTGGTATGCTTCTTCACCATGCAAGAATGTAATAACCTCATGAGCTAATGCCTTATGAGCTTCTCTTAGATGTGGAGCTTCATTATTCTTCTTTTCTAATTCTAAAATTTCTTCTTTAGATAGGAATGTTAAGAATTTTAAATAATCAATAACCTTTGCATCTTCTGTATTAATAAAGAATTGATACATTTCATATGGAGATGTTTTTTCTTTATCTAACCAAATAGCCTTACCATTTGTTTTACCAAATTTAGTACCATCTGATTTAGTTAATAAAGGCATTGTTAAACCATAAACTTCTTTTCCTGTTTTCTTTCTTGTTAAATCAATACCAGCAGTAATATTACCCCATTGGTCTTGACCTGCAACCTCTAATGTTACATTTTTATTTTCACATAACCAGTAAAAATCTAAAGCTTGCATAATCATATATGAAAATTCAGTATATGTAATACCTGAATCTAGACGTCTTGCAACAATATCTTTGTTTAACATATAATTAACATTAAAGAATTTTCCATAATCTCTTAAGAAATCAATGAAATTAATATCCTTATACCAATCATAGTTATTAACAACCTCACATCCAAATAAATCAGATAATTGCTTTTTTAAGCAATTGAAATTATGATCTACTGTTTCTTTTGTAATCATAGGACGTTCAGCATCTGGCTTAGGATCACCAATTAAGCCTGTACCACCACCAACTAAAACGATTGGATTGTGGCCAGCTTCTTTTAATCTTTTACAAATTAAAAAACTTGAGAAATGTCCAATATGAAGTGAATCTCCAGTTGGGTCTGTACCAATATAGAAAGTCATTCCTCCTTTATTAAGCTTTTCTCTTAATGATGGATCAGATACATCCTTTATTAATCCTCTCCATTCTAATTCTTCATAAATACCCATAAATAATTTCCTCCAAAAATAAAAAATAAAAAAGTCCTTAAAATTTCTTTTAAGGACGAATTTTTCCGCGGTACCACCTTAATTCTATAGAATAATCTATAGCACTTAAAAATAGTTTTTTCTCCAAGAGTGTAATTCATATATTAAGTCTTATCTGTTTACACCAGCCACAGACTCTCTTTAAAGTTAAATAATATATTACTTTGTTCTTTTCATCGAAAATATTAATTTGATTCTCTTTCAACGATATGATATGGAAGTACTACTCTTGTTGATTCAATAGTTTCATGCTTCATAATCTTAGTTAATAATCTCATTGAAACAGCTCCTATATCATACACCGGAGTATCAACACATGTCAAGTTAGGACGAGATAAAATAGCATACTTTGTATTTTGTAAGCCAATTACTGAAATATCTTCAGGAATCTTAAAGCCAGCTTTAATTGATTCATTAATGAAGCTTACTGCGATACTATCTCTAACTGCAATTAAGCCATCTACCTTATTATTCTTTAAGAATTCTTCAAAGTGTAGCTTATTTACAGCAACATCACCAGATGTTCTAAAGATTTTAGGTTCTAATCCAGCTTCTTTCATAGCATCAATATAACCTAATTCTTTATATTCATTGATTGAATATTTTCTAACTGTTGAAGCAAGATAAATATTCTTTCTTCCTTTATTTAATAATTCCTTAGTAATTTCATATGTAGCTTTTTCATAATCAATTCTTACTGCAGGAATGTTTTCTTTATAGAATACATTTGATAATACAAGTGGAATTTGAGCATCCTTAATATGATTTAAAACTAATTCCATTTGCTCAGGAGATAATTCATCATTTAAGAAAATGATACCATCTACCTGTTCAGCAACAACTGAACGAATAGTTTCTTTAATATCTTCATTTTCAGTTAATGTGAATAGCTTTGTAGCATAATCATACTTCTTAGCTATATCTAAGATACCATTTAAAAGTTGTGCTGCTGAAGCTCTAGAAACGTCAGCTAAAATGATTCCAACTGTTGTAGATTTTCTACTTGCAAGACCTCTTGCGATAGCGTTAGGACGGTATCCAAGGTCCTTAATAACAGATAAAACCTTTTCTCTAGTTTCAGGATTTACTTTTTCAGGGTTATTCATAACACGGCTTACTGTTGCTAAAGATACACCTGCTCTACCAGCAACATCATAAATAGTTACGTTATTAGACATCGTTAATCACCTCAAAAATCTAAAAAAATTATAACATAGATTTTAAACGTTTTCAATTGTTTTCATGAAAATGAAAGTAAATTTTTTCATTCGATTAAAAAGTAAAAAAATGGCGAAAATTTTTCGCCATTTTACTATTCTTTTCCATCCCAGCAATAAGTACATAATTTATTTTCATCAATTTCGCATGCTTTCTTTAAATCATCTAAACGATTGAAGGCAAGTGATGTGAACTTTAATTCCTTACGAATTGCTTCTACCATATTTTTATATTTTTCGCTATCAGGGTCTGTATACTCTTTTAAAATTTCATCAGTTACATCGCCTTCAAGCTTAGCAATTACTCTTCTTGTAATTAATTCCATTTCAGATTTAGATCTTGAGAAATTTAAATATTTACAGCCATATACAAGTGGTGGACAAGCTGATCTAATATGAACCTCTTTTGCTCCACTTTGGAATAAATATTCTGTTGTTTCTCTCATTTGAGTTCCTCTAACAATAGAATCATCTAATAATAATAGCTTCTTTCCTTCAATTAAATCATGAACTGGAATAAGCTTCATTTTAGCAATTAAATCTCTCTTTTCTTGGATAGTAGGCATAAAGCTTCTTGGCCAAGTTGGAGTATATTTTATAAATGGACGAGAAAATGGAATACCTGATTGATTTGAATAACCAACCGCATGGGCAGTACCTGAATCAGGAACACCTGCAACAACATCAGCATCTACATTATCACGCATTGCAATATATTTACCGCAATTATAACGCATTCTTTCAACGCTTATTCCTTCATAAGATGATGATGGATATCCATAATATACCCATAAGAATGTACAAATACGCATCTTATCACCAGGCTTAACTAATGTTTTTACACCTTCATTTGTTATAACACAAATCTCGCCAGGTCCTAATTCCTTATAATCATTATATCCTAAATTTAAGTATGCAAATGATTCAAATGATACTGCGTATGAATCTTGTTTATGTCCAATAACAGCTGGAGTTCTACCATATTTATCTCTTGCAGCATAGATACCCTTTTCATTCATTAATAATAATGTTAAGGAACCATCAATTGAATCTAAGGCATATTGAATACCATCAACTAAATTTTCCTTTTTATTAATTAATGATGCTACAAGCTCTGTTGGATTAATATCCCCTCCACTCATTTCTAAAAAATGAGAACAACCATTTTCAAAAAGCATTTTTTGTAACTCTTGGCTATTATTAATCTTACTTACAGTTGTAATAGCATATGTCCCATGATGTGATTTAACAATTAAGGGTTGTGGTTCAAAATCAGATATACATCCAATACCAATATTACCCTTCATTTTTAAAACATCGTTTTCGAATTTTGTTCTAAAAGGTGCATTTTCAATATTGTGAATAGATCTATTAAAGCCATCTTCCCCATAAACAACCATACCACCACGTCTTGTACCTAAATGTGAATGGTAATCTATTCCAAAAAATAAATCAAAAACACAGTCTTTCTTAGAAACAACTCCGAAGAATCCACCCATTTTCAATACCTCCATAAAAAACATTTCCATTTTAGCACAAGTTTTTAAATATTACCATAATATCGAAAAAAATTTTTTAAAAAAATAAAAAAGCTACCCTCTCGAGTAGCTTTTAGATTATCGACGTTCCTTAATACGAGAAGCCTTAGCTGATAAGTCGCGGATGTAGAATAATCTAGCACGACGAACTTTACCATGTCTTAAAACTTCGATGTGGTCGATTGATGGTGTATGAATAGGGAAAGTACGTTCAACACCGATACCGTAAGAAACTTTTCTTACTGTGAATGACTCAGAAATACCAGAGCCTTGACGCTTAATAACTAAGCCTTCAAAAACTTGGATACGATGAGTATCACCTTCAACGATTTTAACGAATACTTTAACAGTATCACCAGCTCTGAAATCTGGTCTTTCTTTTAAGTATTGTGCTGTAATTTCGTTGATTAAAGCTTGACCTTTTGCCATGTTCTTATCTCCTTTAAACAAAACTCATAGCCAATAAATCCCATGTTGCCAGCGGAGTAATGTGCTTTGCTGCATAAAACAGCTTTTACATCATATCATAAATATGTAATTATTTCAACATTTATTTCTATTTTTTATTAAATATTTAATAATATTAAAAATGATAGATTATTTATTTTTATCTATTATAATTGTTTTTTATAGAGAAAATATCTTTCATTTATTTAATTTTAAACTCATTAATGATATAATATCTATCGAAAGGAGAAAGGTGTTTGTTTATGGCTAAAACTTATAGTAACGATTATTTTGGAATTAATAAAATCGTTTCTGCTATCCTTGCTTTCTTCTTCGGTGGTATCTTAGGTATCATTGTAAGATTCTTAGAAGGCAACGTTGTTGCAGGTGTTGTTCGTTTAATCATTGCTATTACTGGTGTTGGTGCTTTAATTCTTGGTATCATCGACTTCGTAATGATTTTATTAAACGGAAAGATTTTAAGAGTTCTATAATTAATTTAGAATAAATAGAAAAGGTCACGAATCGTGACCTTTCTTTTTTTATTTCTTTAGTCCTAATATTAAATAGATAATACCAATTGGCCAACAAAATACCATTAATATTATAAATAATACAACACTAAAATTATCCTTGTTATTTGTGCTAGTAGAATTACTATTATTGCCTGTTAAGCTAAAATTAGATATAGTTTCTGAAATTGAAGATGTAACTTTATAATTTGGATTAGCTGAACCACAATATTTACATACCTTTTCTGTATCAGTCCAATTGTGACCACAATTAGGACATTCAACAAATTTATGTTCCATTATTGATTCTCCTTATCAGTTGCTAATCTTTTTTCTTCTTGAATTTCAATTGTTTTACCTTCAGATACTTCTTCTCTTTTTTTAGCAAGCTTATCTTGGGCACTAAAGCCAAATATAAAGGCAACATAAACAATTAATGCAAATGCAATAATTAAAATACCTACTAACCATTTTAAATCAAAATTAGCTAAAGCAATATATCTTATTCCTAAAGGAATTAATTGAAAAAGTGATGCTAGGCCAACAAGCATTGCTGATGAACCAGTTTTGGCTTTAGATAATAATCCATAGCATACACCTGCAATAAATAAAATACCAAATATTACTTTAGATGTAATATATAATGCTAAGCCTTCGTTAGTAAATTCATTTTTAAATGTAAATGGAATAATTATAATTAATGCTAAAACAATTATTGCTTCAATAATAAAACCAATTTGTAATCTTTTCATATGTTACACCTCATTAATATAATTTATGTCCACATTCTGAACAGAATTTTTGACCAGCTTCAATTTTTGATCCGCATTCTGGGCAGAATCCTAAAATTTTGCTTCCACATTCTGGACAGAATTTAGAATTTACATCTATTAAATTATTACAGCTTGGACATTTAATCTTTTTATCATTTTCTTTTGCAGGAGGAATAATTCCCATATTATTTGTAACATTACCTGCCATATTCATACCCATACCTACACCCATCATAGTAGCGGCAGCACCATTATTTTCAGCACCTGCTTCTAAAATATCGTAGCCACGAGTTGTTCTATATACTTGATCTCCAAGCTGCTCATATTCAGCCTTCTTATGTAATATATCATTAAGCTTAGCTAAATCCTCTTCAGGTACATTGATTGATTCAACTGATAAATTAATTACATCAAAGCCAAATTGCTCTAATTCAGTTCTTAATTCTTCTTCTAATAATTTTTGAATATCATCAATGTGTAAATCAATTTCAAAATATGTAATCTTATTATTAATTATAAATTTTGATAATTGTTTTTTAATAATTTGATTAATCTTTCCCCTAAAGAAATCTTGAATAATAGAAAAATCAATAATTTGATTTTTCATAATTGTTCCAACTAAAGTTTGGAAGAAATATTGATAATTAATCAATTTAATTCCCATTTGTCCTCTAGCTCTAACATTAATTTGAATTTGATATTTAGGATCAAGTAATTTAATTGGATCACTTGTACCCCATAGCATATCTAATTTAATTCTTTTATTAATGAAATAAATTTCAATTGGATATGCATTTTTACCACCAAAGAAAGCTTTAGTAAAGCCCTTTAAGAAAGGTAAAAATTCAGAATTAATTTTAAAAGTTCCTTCTTCACAAATCTTTTCTATTTTTCCATTGTGAACTATTATTGCGACTTGTCCTGTAGAAACAATTAATCTTGAATTATTATTAAATTCATCTACAGAATGCTTATAGATTAACCAATCTATACCATTGCCATTGTATTTTATTACGTCATAAAAAGCCATCATCGTATACCTCACAGCCTTTATTATATAACAACATGTTATTGTTTTCAAATATGATAAATTAAAAGACCAGTCAAGCTGGTCTTTTAATTGTTATTCATTTTCTTTTTTATCTTCATTTTTTTCATTATTAGTTTCACTAAATGAATCAACGGTACCATTAATACCAAAATTTTCGCCACCAGAAACTAAAAACATAATTTTATTTTCTGTTGCGATAGTAATTAAATCTACTAATGATACTATAAATCCGATAACTAAAGCTAAAATCCAACCTATTAATGAGGCAATATCTCTATTAGATATGAATTTATCTAATCTATATAGAAAGCTAAAAATCCAACCCCAAAATGGTATTAATAAAACAATTTTAATTGTCTTATCCTGCTTATCGAACCAATCACAAAAGCCCATAAAAAATCCCCCCTTATTCCATTAAATTATAGTTAATTAGGGGGATTTTTTCAATATTAATTATCAAATGTTTCTTCTTTATAATATTTATTATTTATCGATGTATTTATAAGCTTAATATTTTCGCATAATTTTAGCGAAAAATCATTTTCTCCAACAAAGCTTGAATCCTTAATATAGATATCATGAATTTTCTTTTCAGGAAGTCCTTCAACCTTTAAAACAACCTTTGATGAATCACAATGAATATTTTCAATATATATATTTTTAAATTCAGGTACATCATCTAAATCAACAGTAACCTTACCTTCATTAGTATCTTCAATACTAATTAAAACATATCCCATTGTAAATATCATTGCTTCACCTATAATACGTGACATTTGGATATTTTTAATTGTAATATCTTCTACTACACCGCCACGTCCCATAGCTGATTTAAATCTAATACCAATATCTGTACCAGCAAATATACAATCTTCAATTAAAATATTTTTAACACCTCTACTCATTTCAGATCCTACAACAAATCCTCCATGAGCATCAAGTACCTTACAGCCATGAATCCATACATTTTCTGTTGGAATCTTTTTTTGTCTTGCGATTCTATTTTTTCCTGATTTAATACAGATACCATCATCACCAACTGAAAATTCTGTATTTACTATTTCACAATTTTTTGAAGATTCTAAATCTAAGCCATCTCCATTTTGAGCATAAGCTGTATTTTTAACCTTAGCATCCTTTAAAGTAAAATTTGTGCAATATAAAGGATGAATATTCCAGGCTGGTGAATTCATTAATGTTACACCTTCAATTAATATCTTATCGCAATTAATTAAGGATACCATAACCGGTCTATACATATCCCAGTTTTCTTGAGCTATTTCTAATGCATTAGGTAAGCTATAATCTGGTTCACCTTTATATAAGCCATCATAATATGTTTTTGTAGGACACCATATTTTTGATTCCTTTGTTTCATAAACATAAGTGCTTTCCTTTAATAGGCGTTCCCACATTTTATCTGTTACTTTAAATTTTTTAATTCCTCTCCATAAATGACCATTACCATCAATTACACCACTTCCTGTAATTGCGATATTTTCTTTATCCTTAGCATTAATTGGAGAAATACATCTTATTTTTTTAATTCCTTCATATTCTGTAAATATTAAAGGATATTCCTCTTCAGATTTTAAAAAGCTTAAATAAGCTCCACTTTCTAAATATAAATTAACATTACTTTTTAATGTTATTGGTCCAGTCTTAAAAAATCCATTTGGAATAATTACTCTTCCACCGCCATTTTTTTCACATTCATCAATAGTTTTTTGAATAGCTATTCTATTATTAAAATCATAGCTAGATTTAGCACCAAAATCTAAAATATTATAATCTACATTTTTAAATTCAGGTCTTATTACATTAAATTTCATTCTAATCAACTCCTCTTATACTATAACACATTAATTATTTTATTAAAGGTAAAATTATAACAATAATTTAAATGTTTTTTTAAAAAAAAGAGAAAAGAGGCAAGCAAAATGCTTACCCCTTTTCCCTATTTTATCTTATCATTTAAGGTAAATTTATTTTTTAGTTGTAGAACCAAATCCACCATTTCTGATTTTTGATGCATCATCATCAAATGTGATTCCATATTCTACGAAGATTCCTTGCATAAAGCCTGTACCAGCTTCAATTTCAACTACTTTATTCTCGTTTGAGTCATTAGTAATTTTTGCAAAAATATGACCTTCATTATCAGAATAATAATAATCTGAATCAATAATACCTACTGTATTATTTAATTGAAGTCTATATTTAAATCCTAATCCAGATCTTGGATATAATTTTAATACCCAATTTTCTTCCATATAGACTCTTATACCTGTTGGAACTTTAATAGTTTCACCTGGCTTTAAAGTAATTTTAAATGGTGCATAAAAGTCATAACCTGCAGAGCCTTTTGTTGCTCTTTTAGGTAATTTTAAACTATCATAAATCTTTTTAATTTCAGCTTCATTTAAATTATCAAATGATGATTTAAATTGTTCAAATGAAACTATTTCAAATCTAGCTATTCTTTTAGCATCACTCATCTTACTGAACCATCCTCATATAAAACTATTCTTCCTTCACGCTTAGTAGCCTTTATATCAATTACTCTTTGATTAGAGCTTCCTACCCAGTGAAGCTTAGGGTCAAATTTATCTATTTCAAATCTACCATCACAAATTACATCAATCATTTGAATAAATGGCAATGATGAAATTTGTTCATACGTATAGCCTGTATAAAGCCATTTTGTTTTATTAGGGAATTTAGCATTAATTTCAGCTACTAATTCTCCTATTTGATTTACATTAACTGGATGAAGAGGATCTCCTCCACTAAATGTTATGCCTGCAACATAATCCTTTCTTAATTCAGCAAAGATTTCTTCTTTAGCATTATTATCAAATTCTATACCACCATTAACATCATGTGTTACAGGGTTTTGACAATATGGACAGTGATGTCCACAGCCAGCAACCCATAAAACAACACGAAGTCCGGCGCCATTTAGCATATCATCCTTTGTTATATTATGATAACGCATGAATTACATACTCTTCCTTTCGGCAATTTCTGCCATTTTGGCAGCATTTAAACGAGTATCGCCATTTACTCTTGAATAAGATAAATAGCCATTCATTCTTTCAATCTTTGTTAAATTCTTACTTCCACATTTTGGACAAACATCCATAGATAATTCTTGGTGTCCACAATCCTCACAATAAGCAAGGCTTAAATTTACACCCTCATAGAATCCTAAATCCATAGCTCTTCTAATTAAGCTTCTTATAGCATCCATATTATAATCAATTGGATATTTAACATATTGAATCTTTCCACCATTTGCTAAATCCCAGAATCTCTTTTCCTTATCTTGTTTTTGAATAGGAGAAATATCTTCTGTTACATGACAATGGAATGAATTAGAAACATATGGTCTATCTGATACATTTTCAACAATACCATATTTTTTTCTAAATTGAGTTATTTGAGTACCACATAAGCTTTCAGCAGGAGTTCCATAAATTGCATATAAATGATTATCCTCATGCTTAAATTCTAAAATCTTTTTATTGATATGGTTCATTACCTCTAAAGCAAATTCACCATCTTCAGCAATTGATTTACCATTATATAATTCTTGAAGCTCATTTAAGGCTGTAAAGCCAAATGATGCAGTTGCTGCCTTTAATAATGGCTTAATCTTATCTGAAGGTTGAAGATTTCCACCATAAAAACCACCTTGGCAATAAGCAAGTGGGTTAGTTGATGCACGCATTTCTCCTAAATAATCATATGTTCTACAATGAATTTGTCTAATCATTTCTAAATAATAATCTAAAACCTCATAGAAATCCTTTGATTCTTTTCTTGCTTTAGCTAAAATCATTGGTAAATGTAAGCTAATTGCACCAATATTAAATCTTCCAACAAATACTGGCTTATCATCCTCATCAGCAGGTTCAAAGCCACCACGTTCATAATAAGGTGATAGGAAGGCACGACAGCCCATTGGTGATATTACAGCACCATATTTTTTATACATAGAAGGTACATATCCTTCTCCTGTTAGGCTTAGCCAATCAGGATACATTGTCTTAGATGAGCATAATAATCCCTCTTCAAATAAATCCTCATTAACACATCCAGGTCCATGTAAATCCTTATCATATAAGAATACAATCTTAGGGAATAAAACAGGACGCTTTCTTCCTGGCTTACCTTGGCCTCCACGTCTTACCTTTAAGCATTCAATAGTACACATCTTTTCAAAACGAGTTGTACCTGTACCTAAAGTTACAGTAATAAATGGATAATCACCACGTGATGATCCTACTGTATTAAATTTATATTCTAAGCCTTGCCAGCCTTGTTTAAATTCAGTTCTAACATCTTCTAATGCTTGATCATTAGCTTTAGCTCTATCAAGGCCTAATCCAACATATTTATGATATTGTCTTTGGAATGATTTTTCAGCATATTCATCTAATATTAAATCAATTTGAGGAACAGTAAATCCACCATATTGTTGAGCTGCAGTAGAAAGTACGATATCTCCGATAACATCAAATGCTACATCTAGTGATTTAGGCTCATTATACCAAATGTTACCCATTTCAAAGCCGCCCTTTAATACTTTACCTACATCAAATAGACAGCAGTTCATTGTATCACGTCTTGCAGACATATCATGTACATAAATATATCCATCATTTATTGCTTGAAGTTCTTCAACATTTAAGAAGAATTTTTTATAGAGTTCTTTATTTAATTGATTATAGATTAAACTTCTTTTTGTTGATACTAATGCACTATCAGTATTTGAATTTTCTTTATCTCCAATATACATGATAGATTGGCTTTTCATATAAACCTCATCTAGCATATGAACAAAGTCTTGTTTATAATTTCTATAATCTCTATAGCTTTTAGCAACAGTAGGAAAATGTAGCTCTAAAGATCCTTCAACTAAATTATGCATTTCAGGAATTCTAATTTCTGTTAAATGTCTTGTTTTAATACCATCAACAACAGAGCCTACAATTTCATTTAAATCATCATCACTAAATTTTATCATTACTCTTGCTGCAGACTTAGAAACTGCCTTTTTAATTTTTTCAGGCTTAAAAGCTTCTAAGGTGCCGTCTTTTTTGATGATAACAATGTTATCAAAATTATCCATAACTCAACACCCTCTTTTATGTTTTGTTTTTTAAGTAATGACATTTTATCATTAAAAATAAGCTTCTTCAATTAAACATAACTAGTTTAATTCTTTTTAATATTTTCTAATGCTTCCATTAGTTTTTTTTATAGAATTGGAAGCATTTTTCATATTGACTTTATTTTTGTTTTTTGTAGGTATACAAATTTTGATTTTTGTATAAAATATTCATTCTAGTCTTTTATTACTTATAAATTTAATTTATAGAAAGCAAAAAAGTGGCTTATTTAAGCCACTTTTTAAATCAATAAGACATTAATAATGCTTTATTTGTTTAGCTTAGCCATGATTTCTTCACGCATAGCTTCATAACCAGGCTTACCAAGTAAGGCAAACATGTTCTTCTTATAAGATTCAACACCTGGTTGGTTAAATGGATTTACTCCTAATGTATATGCAGATACACCACATGCAAATTCAAAGAAGTAAACTAAATAGCCATATGTATAAGCTGAAATATTAGGGAATGTTACTCTAATATTAGGTACACCACCATCAACATGGGCAACCATTGTACCAGCCATAGCCATCTTATTTACATAATCCATTGTTTTACCGCTTAAGAAATTTAATCCATCTAAGTTATCCTTATCTTCTTTAATAACGATATCTTCTTCTGGAGTTTCAACATCTAAAACTGTTTCAAAAATAGTTCTTTCACCTTGTTGAATCATTTGACCTAATGAATGTAGATCTGTTGAGAATGATGCAGATGTAATCCAAATGCCTTTGCCATCCTTACCTTCTGATTCGCCAAATAATTGCTTCCACCATTCAGCTAAATAATTTAGCTTTGGTTCATAGTTAACAAGCATTTCAATCTTCTTGCCACTTCTATATAAAGCATTTCTAACAAGGGCATATTTTAAAGCGTCGTTTTTATCAACGTCTTGTTCCATATAATATAAATATGCATCCTTTGCGCCCTTCATCATTTCTTCAATATCAACACCGCTTGCAGCAATTGGAAGTAATCCAACTGGAGTTAATACAGAAAATCTTCCGCCAACATCATCAGGTACAACAAATGTTTCATATCCTTCAGCTGTTGCTAAAGTCTTTAAAGCACCCTTTGCTTTATCTGTTGTAGCATAAATTCTATTTTTAGCTTCTTCTTTTCCATATCTTTGTTCTAGATATTCTTTAAAAATTCTAAATGCGATGGCAGGTTCTGTTGTAGTACCTGATTTAGAAATAACATTAATTGAAAAATCCTTATCAGCTAAATAACCAATTAATTGCTTAGTATATGTTGATGAAATTTGATTTCCAACAAATATTACTTCAACACCATCTTGGTTGAAATATCTTTTTAGCATTTCAATTGCTGATCTTGCACCTAAATAAGAACCACCAATACCAATTGCGACTAATACTTGTGATTGCTTTTTAATTTTATCTGCTGCTTGTTGAATTCTTGAGAATTCTCTAGTATCAAAAGATACTGGTAGGTCTAACCAACCTAAAAAGTCATTTCCTGCTCCCTTTTTGCTACGAAGTAATTCATGAGCACTAACTACTTCTTTTTTTACTTCCTCATAAAGCTTTTTGTCAATAAACTTAGCTGTTTGAGAAACATCAAGCTTAATATAATTTCCCATTTTATTAAATTCCTCCTGTATTTTGTTATGCTAATTATATCATTAATAGTTATAAAAATCTATTATCATAGGTTAATTAAAAGTTAAAAAATATTATAAAAATGTTTTCAATTTTTAAAAAAATTTTTATAAAAAGAAAAAAGGCTTAGTTTAAGCCTTCTTCAGTAACGTTTTTAACTTCTAATACCTCAGGTACATTTTCAACTAATAATGCCTCTATTCCATCCTTTAATGTGTAATCCATAGCCATACAGCCTTCACAAGCACCTAATAGTCTAATATATACAATTCCATCCTTGAAATCTACATATTCTAAATCTCCACCTTCAGAATTTAGATATGGACGAATTTTTTCTAAAATTCTTTTTATTTCTTTTACTACTAATTCATTATCTTCCATTTTTTATACCTACTACTTATTATTTTGGTTTTTATTGTTATTAAAGTTTTTATTATTCTTATTAAAGTTATTATTCTTATTTTGATTTTTGTTATTATTATTTTTATTGTTGTTTGAATTATTTTGGTTATTTTGGTTTTTATTGTTATTGTTCTTATTATTATTGTTATTA